>CAJQNZ010000018.1 GCA_905479835.1 uncultured Flavobacteriaceae bacterium | reverse complement strand
AATCCTGCACTTATAGTTGTGTTTTTAAATAAATCAACAAAATGACCCTTTGAACCTGCGCCTCCTGAAGCAATCACTGGAATATTAATTGAGTTACTCACTTTAGATGTAATGTCTAATGCGAAACCACTCTTTGTTCCGTCATTATTCATGGATGTTAGTAATATTTCTCCTGCGCCTAATGCTTCAACTTCTTTTACCCATTCTATCGTTTTCAAAGGAGTAATCGTTCTTCCGCCATGGACAAAAACCATCCATTCATCTTCTATTAATTTTGTGTCAATTGCAACAACCATACATTGTGAACCAAACTTATCTGCAATATCCTTAATTAATTGTGGATTTTTTACTGCTGATGAATTTACACTCACTTTATCTGCTCCTGCTTTTATCAATCTTGCGGCATCTTCCAACGAATTTATTCCTCCACCAACTGTAAACGGAATGTTTATTTCTCTTGCTATTTTTTTTACCAATTCTATTAACGTAGCACGTTTCTCAACTGTTGCCGTTATATCTAAGAAAACCAATTCATCTGCACCTTGTTGCACATATTTTTTTGCCAATTCTATTGGATCTCCAGCATCACGTATTCCAACAAAGTTGATGCCTTTTACAGTACGTCCATCTTTGATATCTAAACAAGGTATGATTCTCTTTTTTAGCATAATTTCTGTAATTCTTTCAATGAAATATTTCCTTCATAAATCGCCTTACCTAGAATTGCTCCTTCACAACCCATTTCTTTCAATTTTATCAAATCATCTATATTTGAAACTCCGCCACTTGCAATCAAGTTTACATCCGTTTTTTGAAGTATTTCTTTATACAAATCATTCGATGTTCCTTGTAACATACCATCTTTAGCAATATCTGTACAGATAACATAAACGATTCCTTTTTCTTCGTATGATTTTATAAAATTCAATACATCTAAATCAGATTCTTTTAACCAACCATTTGTAGCAATTTTTCTGTTATTACAGTCAGCACCTAAAATGATTTTTTCATTCCCATACGTTGAAATCCATTGTTCAAATATTGTTGGATTATTGGCTGCAATACTTCCACCAGTAATTTGTGATGCTCCACATTCAAATGCTATTTCTAAATCTTTATTAGATTTTAATCCACCTCCAAAATCTATTTTTAAATTTGTTTTTGAAGCAATCGACTCTAATATTTCATGGTTGATGATTTGCTTTGATTTTGCGCCATCAAGATCTACCAAATGTAAATATTGAATTCCATTGTCTTCAAATTCCTTCGCTACTTCTAGCGGATTTTCATTGTATATCTTCTTGGTGCTATAATCTCCTTTTGAGAGTCTTACACACTTTCCGTCTATAATATCTATTGCTGGTATTATTCTCATAACGATAAAAAATTCTTCAATATTTGTTCACCAACACTTGCTGATTTTTCTGGGTGAAATTGAGTTGCATAAAAATTATTTTTTTCTAATGCCGCACTAAATGGAAGAATATAATTACACTCAGCGCTCGTTTCTTCAGACAATTCTGCATAAAAACTATGCACAAAATATACATCTTCTGGAGCGTTCATATTTTTAAACAAATCACCTTTCAATCCAACTAAACTATTCCATCCAATATGTGGTACTTTTTCTTCAGGTGGAAATAATTTCACATCCGAATTAAAAATACCCAAACAATCGGTTTCTCCTTCTTCGCTATAGTTACACATCAATTGCATACCCAAACAAATACCTAAAAAAGGTTGTTTGATATCTTTTATAAAAGAATCAAGACCATATTCTTTTAGATAACTCATAGCAGTACTTGCTTCTCCAACTCCAGGTAAAATCACTTTATCGGCACTCAAAATTTGCTCTTTATCACGCGTGATAATAGACTCATAGCCAAGTCTTTTCAGCGCATTTTGAACAGAACTTATATTTCCAGCATTGTAATCTATAATTGCTATCATATAATACCTTTTGTACTTGGAATTGAATAATTATCTGTCTTTTTAACTGCCATTTTTATTGCTTTGGCAAATGCTTTAAAAATAGATTCTATTTTGTGATGTTCATTATCTCCTTCCGATTTAATATTCAAGTTACTCTTTGAAGCATCTGTAAAAGATTTGAAAAAGTGCATGAACATTTCTGTTGGCATTTCTCCAATCATTTCACGCTTAAATTCTGTTTCCCAAACTAGCCAAGGTCTTCCTCCAAAGTCAATTGCTACTTGTGTCAAGCAATCATCCATTGGTAATAGAAATCCATAGCGTTCAATCGATTTTTTAGAACCTAAAGCCTTTATAAATGCTTCTCCTAATGTGATTGCTACATCTTCAATAGTGTGGTGTTCATCAATTTCTAAATCCCCTTTTACATTGATATTCAAATCGAGATTCCCATGTTTAGATATTTGCTCAAGCATGTGATCGAAGAATCCAATTCCTGTAGAAATTTCATTTTTTCCACTTCCATCTAAATTAACTTCAACTTCAATTTCAGTTTCTTTGGTAACTCTTTTTACATATCCAATCCTTGGCTTCGATTTTAAATACTGATAGATTTCATTCCAATTGGTTGTTGAAAGTGTTGCGTTTTCATTAGCTTCACCAATAAAAATTCCTTGACATTTTAAGTTCATTGCCAATTCAATATCTGAATCTCTATCTCCTATCACAAATGAATTATCTAAATCATAATTTCCATGTATATATTTTTGCAACAATCCAGTTCTTGGCTTTCTCGTTGGCGCGTTATCTTCTGGAAATGATTTGTCAATCAATACTTCTGAAAACTCAATTCCTTCATTTTTAAATGCTTGAATAATTTTGTTTTGTGCTGGCCAAAAAGTAGCTTCTGGAAACGAATCTGTTCCTAATCCATCTTGATTTGTTACCATCACCAATTCGTAATCCAATTCATTTACGATTTTTGACAATCCTTGAAAAACTCCTGGATAAAATTCTAACTTTTCTAAACTATCTAACTGATAATCAATTGGTGGCTCAATTGCCAAAGTTCCATCTCTATCTATAAACAATACTTT
>CAJQNZ010000017.1 GCA_905479835.1 uncultured Flavobacteriaceae bacterium | reverse complement strand
ATTGATAGAACAAGTACCAATCTCAGCATTGGTTGGAGTCATGTTTATGGTAGTTGTAGGAACATTTGCTTGGTCTAGTTTTAGAATTATGAATAAGATTCCTGGAACAGATGTTTTTGTATTGATATTGGTTTCTTCATTGACAGTCATATTTGATTTGGCAATTGCAGTAATTGCAGGAGTTATTGTAAGTGCATTGGTTTTTGCTTGGGAAAACGCCAAACGTATTAGAGCAAGAAAGAGAATGAAAGCAGACGGAACGAAAGTATATGAAATTTGGGGACCTTTATTCTTTGGTTCTATAACAGCATTTAACGATAAGTTTGATGTGAAGAATGATCCAGATAATGTAGAAATTGATTTTGTAGAAGCAAGAATTAGTGATCACTCTGCATTGGAGGCTATTTTTACGTTGGTAAATAAATATGAAGAAGCAGGGAAATCAATCAAATTAAAGCATTTAAGTAAAGATTGTAAAGTATTGTTATACAAAGCAAGCCCAAAGTTTAGAGAGGTTATAATTGAGGATGTTGATGATCCAAGATATCACTTAGCAGAAAATCCTGAAGCGTTTACGAAGCCGTTGTCAGAGTATAAAATGTAATAATTAGTTAAGATACGTGTAAATTATAGTTCTAAAAGAGGTTTATTTGATACGGACGCTATCAGGAACAAGTACTGTGTAATCTCCATTGTTTTTAATCACTTCACGAACAATACTAGAACTTATAAATGATGTTTTGGCTGCTGTTAATAAGAATACTGTTTCTATTTTAGATAATTTTCTATTGGTATGCGCAATTGCTTTTTCAAATTCAAAATCTGCAGGATTACGAAGACCTCTTAGAATAAATTGAGCGTCAATTTTTTTGCAAAAATCAATCGTTAAACCTTTATAATCCATTATTTTAACTTTGGGTTCGTCTTTAAATGATTCTTTTAAAAATTGCTTTCTTTCTTCCAATGAAAACATATATTTCTTATCAGAATTGACACCAATTGCTACGATGACTTCATCAAAAAGATGAACGCCACGTTTAATAATATCATAATGACCTAAGGTAATTGGGTCAAACGAACCTGGAAATAATGCTCTTCTCATTGTCTTGTATTTATGTCCGTCACTTCGAGTGTTTTAATGTAGTGATAACGAAATTAAAATGTATCGAGAAGTATTATATGTTCTCGATACAATTCTGTTCGTTCCTCACAGAATCACTCGAACTGACGATTGAATTAATCGAAGTTCTTTTTTGCTAAATTAGGTAAATCTTCAAAACTACCATTTATCAATGCTTCTTTTTTTGCTCTCGACCATTTTTTAATTTGTTTTTCTTTTTCAATTGCCATATTTATATCTGAGAATTCAGCGTGAAAAACTAATTTTAAAGGTTTTCTTAAACTTGTATAACTTCCTTTATATTTTCCTGATTTATGTTCTAAAATTCTTTGTGAAAGATTATTGGTTATTCCAGTATAGTATGTGTCGTCAGCACATTTAATAATATATACATATGATATCTTCATGTTAGTAAAATTTCGATTTGTCGTCACTTCGAGTGTTTACGAAATTAAAAATATATCGAGAAGTTTTATATGTTCTTGATACAATTCTGTTCTTTCCTAAAACAATCAGTTGAACTAATACTAAATAGTTATAGTTTCTGTTGTTCTCGATACAATTTTTATCTAAAGATAAAAATCACTTGAACAGACGTATGTTATTAAATTCGTATTCTTGCATACTGCATACTGCATACTGCATACTGCATACTACTTTCTGCCCAACGCTCCCTCAATCGCATTCCCAAATAAATCTTCTAAAGATATTCCTGCTTTGTTTGCTTGTTGTGGTAAAATACTTTCAGTGGTCAATCCGGGAACTGTATTCATTTCAATTAAGTGTGGTTCACCATCAATCAAAATATACTCACTTCTAGAAAATCCGTTCATTTTCAATACTTCATAAACACGTTTTGCAACTTCGTTAACACTATTTTTTTCTTTTTCTGATATTCTTGCAGGAGTTATTTCTTGAGATTCGCCATTGTATTTTGCTTCGTAATCAAAGAAATCATTCTCAGAAACAATTTCTGTAATAGGTAAAACAGTTACGACACCTTTATAAGTTATTACACCTACGGAAACTTCTGTTCCGTCTAGGAAAGATTCTATAATAATCTCATCATCTTCTTTAAATGATAACTCAATAGCGCTTTTTAACGCATCAATCTCATTTACTTTAGAAACGCCAAAACTACTTCCAGCCTTATTTGCTTTTACAAAACAAGGTAAACCGACTTTAGCGATAATTTCGTTTTCATTTATAGCGTCACCTAAATTAAGATGGTATGAAGTTGCCATTTTAATGCCATAAGGTCTTAAAGTACTCAAACAGTCACGTTTATTAAATGTCAATGCCATTTGATAAGAAGGAGCAGAGGTGTGTGGAATTCCAAGTAATTCAAAGTAAGCAATCAATTGGCCATCTTCTCCTGGACTTCCGTGTATGGCATTAAAAATACAATCAAAAGTTATTTTTTGATTATCTATTACTGCCGAAAAATCATGCTTATTTATAGAGTATTCGGTTTTGTTTTGGACCAAAACCCATCTATCTTTAAAAATATGAACAGGAAAAACATCGTATTTGTTTTTATCCAAGTTTTCACAAACAACTTGTCCACTTTTTAAGGATATTTTATATTCTGATGAGTAACCGCCCATCACAACAGC
>CAJQNZ010000016.1 GCA_905479835.1 uncultured Flavobacteriaceae bacterium | reverse complement strand
CTCTTAGACCTTATTACGCTGTTATTCTAGCATACGTTTCTGTTACGCTAGGGTACGTTTTGACTGGTAGACCATTTTGATATTTTATTATTTTTTTATATTTTGTTACTGCTAACGCTGCCTTCTTGCTAAGCATATCATGATATCAGCAATAAGCTATAAGCACAAAGGTCGTTCCCAAATCTTTTTAATTTGAATTAAAAATGCAGGCTTGGGAAAAAGAAAACGAACCTAAAATTAAGGCTTTTGAAGAAAAGATGGAGAAAATGGGAGAAAAGATGGAGAAAAGATACGACTCTTTATTAGAATTTAAGCATAAAAACCGTAGTGATAAATCTAAAGTTAAAAAGAGTTTGGTAATTAAAATCCCTAAAAATGCAAAAGTGAAATTGGATGTGAGGTATGGATCTTTTACTGCTCCAGATAATCTAAACACAGTTGATTAGAATTTTAAATAAATGAAGACTCGAGTAAATTATATCTTACTCGAGTTTTTTATTCAGTGACTTTAAGTCTAGCAGTAGATTGTGTTGATATTTCAGAATAATTCCCTTCTAAGTAACTTAAATACCCACTGATTCCTATCATTCCAGCGTTATCAGTTGTATATTCAAATTTTGGTATATACGTATTCCATCCATATTTTTTTTCTGCTTCTTTCAGTACTTTTCTTATTTCAGAATTCGCACTTACGCCTCCAGCAATAGCAATATGTTTAATTCCTGTGTGTTTCGAAGCATTTTTAAGTTTGTCCATTAAAATCTGAACAATAGTATGTTGAATCGAGGCACAGATATCATACAAGTTTTCTTTTACAAAATCTGGATTCGCGGCAACATTTTTTTCTACAAATCGTAAGATGCCAGTTTTCAATCCGCTGAAACTAAAGTCCATAGCGCCAACTTTAGGCTTCGTAAAAGCATAGGCTTTAGGATTCCCTAGTTGTGCATATTTATCTATTAAAGGGCCTCCAGGATAAGGCAATCCTAGAATTTTGGCAGATTTATCATAGGCTTCTCCAGCCGCATCGTCAAGGGTTTCTCCTATTATTTCCATTAGGAAATAATCAGTGATTTTGACAATCTGAGTATGTCCGCCACTTATTGTCAAGCACAAGAAAGGAAAAGGTGGTTTGGTCTGACTTTCTTCCTCAATAAAATGAGCCAATATGTGTGCTTGCATATGGTTTACAGCAATCAATGGAATGTTTAATCCCAATGCTAGTGACTTGGCAAATGAGGTCCCAACCAATAAAGAACCCATTAATCCAGGTCCTCGAGTAAAAGCTATGGCATTTAACTGATTTTTGTCGATATTTGCTTTTTGGATTGCTTGTTGAACAACTGGAATAATGTTTTGTTGATGAGCTCTAGAAGCTAGTTCAGGAACGACACCTCCATACAATGCGTGAATTTCTTGATTAGCAACAACATTTGACAATACTTTTCCGTTGCATAATACAGCAGCGCTAGTATCATCACATGAAGATTCAATTGCAAGAATAAAGATTGATTTATCACTCATTTTATAATGATTGGGGCATGAAAATTGCCATTAATAAAGCAAAATTAAACTTATCAAACGATTAAAAAAAATAGTACTTAGATTTTTAATTGCATTCGTGCTGTTTTCTCTATTGGCAATAATTTTATTGTCACTTCCTGCTGTTCAGACACGTTTAGGAAAAATTGCGACCAATTATTTAAATGATACTTATAAAACTAATATTGTTGTAAAAAAGGTAGATTTATCCTACTTAGGAAATGTTAATTTTAAAGATATAGAAATTCTTGATCATCGTCAGGATTCATTAATAAACGTTAAGAGTTTATCAACATCATTATTAAATGGAAGAAATATTCTTAAAAATAAATTAGAATTTGGGGATATAGATCTTGAAGGAGTGAATTTTATTATCCGTACTTATCTAGGTGAAGATAATGACTCTTTTTCCATTTTTACGGACAAATTTGAAGACGAGGATGAAGATGATAGCCCTTCCGGTTTTTTATTGACTTCTTCCAATATATTTTTGTCAAATGGAAATATAAAAATTGTTGATGAAAATGATATTAATGGAAACGCAATAACTTTTGAAAAGTTACAAGGGAACATTCATAATTTTAAAATTCAGGGGCCAGATATCTCTGGAAATATTGATGGTCTTTATTTTATTGAAAATCATGGTATAGAAGTAACAAGTTTAACATCAGATTTTACATATACAAGTAACGAAATGAAATTGTTGAATACAGTATTGAAAACAGAAACATCTTCCTTGTTTTTGGATTTAGTATTCCATAGAAACGGTTCTTTTTCAGATTTTAATAATAAAGTAGAATTTGATGCAGAAATTTTGGAATCAGACTTGTCATTATTTGATTTAAATAAATTTTATGGAGAGTTTGGTCAATCTGATGTGTTGCATTTTAAAACGAATTTATCAGGAACCTTAAATGATTTTACAGCAACAAATTTAAGAATGCGTTCCGACTTAAATTCTATAATCAATGGAAGTTTTCATGTAAAAAACGCTTTTAATACCGAAAATGGGTTTTCGGTTAATGCTAGGATTTCTAATTTAACTTCGGATTACAACCACTTAAAAAACCTTCTTCCAGGTATTTTAGAAAACACATTGCCATCTTCATTTAAGGAATTAGGTATATTTAAATTATCAGGAACATCATTTATTACACCTAAATTAATAGATGCTAAATTGCAGTTAAATTCCGATTTGGGGACCACAATTTCAGATTTGAAATTGACTAATATTGATGATATTGATAACGCTTCTTATAAAGGGTTTGTTAAAATTATAGATTTTGAATTAGGTAAATATGTTCAAGATTCTCTGATAGGAAAATTATCTTTGGAGGCCAATATTAATGGTAAAGGGTTTACTCTGGAAGGCATAAATACATCTATTGACGGAAAAATATTCAAGCATCAATATAAAGGATATACTTATAAAAATATAGATGTTAATGGTCAGTTTCAAAATAAAAAATTCAATGGAAAGTTAATCTCAAAAGATGAAAATTTACAATTGAATTTTAATGGGTTGGCTGATTTATCTTCAACTGTATACAAGTTTGATTTTAAATCTCAAGTTGCCTATGCTGATTTTAATATTTTAAATCTTTTTAAACGAGATTCAATAGCCATATTAAAAGGAGATATTGATATGAAATTGGAAGGAAATTCTATAGATAATCTTGCTGGAAAAATTATATTTAAGAACGCCTCTTATACCAATCAAAATGATGGTTATTTCTTCAAGGAGTTTGACATAACATCAACTTTTAAGGATAGTATAAGAACGCTGACTGTTAATTCTTCAGATATTATTAATGGAAAATTAGAAGGCGTTTTTAAGTTTGTTGAATTGGGTAATTTGGCAAGAAATTCATTAGGAAGTATTTATTCTAATTATAATCCGTTTCCAGTTACCTCAGGTCAGTTTTTAGATTTTAATTTTAAAATTTATAATAAGATAGTTGAGGTATTTTATCCGGAGGTATCTCTAGGGTCCAATACTTCAATTAAAGGTGAAATAAATTCTGACAATGATCTTTTTAAGTTTTCATTAAATTCACCCAAAGTTGATATTTATCAAAATATTATTGACAATATAAAATTACAAATTGATAACAAAAATCCATTATTTAACACACAACTTACGATAGATGCTATTCATACTGACTATTATGACATATCTCAATTGGATCTTGTTAATATTACATTAAATGATACTTTATTTTTCCGTACTGAATTTCTAGGAGGAGTAAATAAAACTGAGAATTATAACTTAGGATTTTACCATACAATTGATGCGAATAATAAATCAGTTGTTGGTGTAAATAAATCAGACTTTACATTTAGAAATACAACTTGGTTTATCAATCCAAGTGATAATAAAGAAAACAAAGTAATTTTTGACACAGAATTATCGAAGTTTGATTTTTATCAGTTTGATTTAGTTTCTGAAGGTCAAAAAATAGGCTTCAATGGATCAATGAATGGAGAGTTTAATAAGGATTTGAATTTCGAATTCGAGAATGTAAACTTGACCGGAATTACTCCAGAAATTGAGGACTGGAATTTTGCAGGTTTGATTAATGGTGAAATTGAATACAATCAAAATACAGAAGGAATTCTTCCAATAGCCAATGTGAAAGTAGAAGATTTCTTTGTAAATGAGACTTTTTTGGGAGATTTAAATATCGGAATGAAAGGAGTCAATTCGATAGAAAAATTTGATGTGGAAATTTCTACATCAATCAATAATTCTAAAAATTTAATTGCAATTGGTAATGTAGATTTGAGCAAGAAGAAGCCTACAATAGACATGGAAATTGATTTTGAAGAATTTAAATTGGATTTTTTAAAGCCAATAGGTGATGAAAACTTTACTAATATTAGAGGTTCTGTTTACGGCTCAACTCAACTTACTGGACTGCTAAAAAACCCAATTATGAATGGAGATCTTTTCTTAGATTCTGCAGGTGTTGCTTTTCCGTATTTGAATGTAGATTATGATTTTGAAGGTACAACTGTTTTGGAATTAAGGGATCAGACATTTGAAATAGTAGAACTGACATTAAAAGATACAAGTTATAAAACACGGGGTCAATTATTAGGTGCTATTTCTCATACTGGATTTAGCGATTGGAAATTAGACCTTTCTTTAGCGACTAAAAATTTATTGGTATTGAATACTGAAGAAACAGAAGAAGCATTGTATTACGGTAAAGGATTGATAGAAGGTAATGCCACTATAAAAGGGTTTACTGATGATCTTACCATAGATGTTTTTGGTAAAACAAATAAAGATACTTATTTCGTAATTCCATTAAGTGATATTAAAACAATTGAAAACACGAAATTGGTCACATTTATAAATGAAGAGAATACAGTTGAAGAATTTCAATTGCCAAACGAAATTTTATTAGAAAAATTCAAAGGATTGTCTTTGAATTTTAATTTGGAAGTAACCAAAGATGCAATTGTAGAAATGGTTATAGATAAAGCAACTGGAAGTACATTGAAAGGAAGTGGAACAGGAGATTTACGGATAGAGATCGATACAAAAGGAAAATTTAATATGTATGGTGATTTCACTATTGACAATGGAAGTTATGATTTTAAGTATGGAGGATTTGTAAACAAACAATTTGTTGCAACACGAGGAGGAACTGTTTCTTGGGATGGAAGTCCTTATACTGCTCTTCTTGATATTGAGACAATTCATAGAGTCTATGCGAATCCAAAATCTATATTGGAAAATTTACCTACAAGTAGAAATATCCCAATTGATTTAGTCACGAGATTTTCTGGAGAATTATACAATTCTCAAAAAGAGTATGATATTTTAATTCCAGATGCAGATTCTACAATTAAATCGGAATTGGATTTTAAATTGAATAATAACGATTCGAATAACAGATTGATTCAATTCAGTTCACTATTAGTTTCAGGAAGTTTTTTCAACGAAAATGATATTGGAGCTAATAGTAATGCATTTCTTACAGGAACAGGATCACAATTATTATCAAATGTTCTTTCCAACATAATAGGAGGAGATAATGAGAATTTTACGGTAGGAGTTGATTATAATGTAGGATCAGATAGATCAGCAGTTGATAATTTAAATACAGATGATCAGATAGGATTGACTATTGCAACACAATTAAATGACAGGATTTTAATCGATGGAAAAGTAGGTGTTCCAGTAGGATCTAAAGGACAGACAGGAATAAGAGGAGAGGTGAAAGTAGAATTTTTATTGAATGAAGAAGGTACCTTGAGATCTTCAGCTTTCAATAGACAAAACGAAATTCAATATACCGAAGAAGAGGAAGGATATACACAAGGAGTTGGATTGACCTATCAGTTTGATTTTGATAATAGAGGGGAATTACTGGAAAAACTAGGCCTTAAGAAGAAGAAAGTTGAAAATGATTCAATTATTAAAGTAAAAAAAGATTCTATACCTCTTAAAAAGAAGTTGGTACAGTTCAGATCAGAAGAAGACTAATTTTTATTCCATATTTTTATCAAAATAATAGTACAGATAGTAGTCAGTAAACTGAGTCCTAATGCAAGAATTGTCTTTCCATAAATAAAATATCCTGTGGCAAATAAGAAACTATAGGTTCCTATGATAGCCGTAAAGAAAGAAACAATTTTATATCTAATATTGTGAAACTTACTTTCACCTTGATATATAAGTGTATTAAACTTCTCCAATGTTTTAGAGTCCGTAGGTTCAGTTATCAGTGTTACAACGACCCATCCAATAGTAGTAACAATTACGCCAATAACTAATTGCCAATGACTTTCAATATTGAATAATGGTGTAGCTAATTTTTTATTGATAAAAAATAAAATTGCAATTCCAAATGAGATTCCCATTGCAGAAATTTCACTATATGGATTGATTTTATACCAGAACCAACGAAGAATAAATAACAGACCCGTTCCAGCACCAATCTGTAATAATAAATCAAAAACATCCTTGGCAGATTGTAAATAAAATGAAAATAATGCCGCACAGATCATCAATAAAACTGTCGATATTCTGCCTACAAGTACTTTTTGTTTTTCACTAGCCCTCGTATTGATAAATCTTCCATATAAATCATTTACAACATAAGAACTTCCCCAGTTTAATTGTGTTGATATTGTGCTCATAAAGGCAGCGATAAGAGAGGTAAGAACTATCCCTATCAATCCAGCAGGAAGGTAAGTAACCATCGCCGCATAAGCAACATCATGACCTTGCATATCTGTATTGAGATCAGGGAAAGCAGTATTAATACTTTCAAGATTAGGAAAAATAACTAATGATGCTAAGCCAACCATAATCCAAGGCCAAGGTCTGATAGCGTAATGAGCAACATTAAAAAATAAAGTTGCAAGTGTTGCATGTTTTTCATTTTTGGCTGCGAGCATCCGTTGAGCAATATAACCTCCACCTCCAGGTTCTGCTCCAGGATACCATGTGCTCCACCATTGAACTGCAAATGGTATGATGAATAAAGTGATAAGTGCATTGGAATCAGAAAAATCAGGTAGTATTGATAGTTTATCATTTACATTAGGATGTGTAAGAAGTTCAGTAATTCCTCCAATTTCTGGCATATTTACAATATAAATAGTCGCCCATATCGATCCAATCATTGCAATTAAAAATTGGACAAAATCGGTCAATAAAACACCTTTTAATCCTCCTAATGATGAATAGATAACCACTATAATAGAAGAGTATATTAACGTTTCTTGCTGAGAAATTCCAAGTAATATATTCGCTATTTTTGCCCCTGCAAGACAGACTCCAGCCATTGTGATTATATTGAAGATAACTCCAAGATAAATGGCTCTAAAACCTCTTAAAAAACTAGCAGATTTTCCGCTATACCTTAATTCGTAAAACTCTAAATCAGTTGTGATACCGGATCTTCTCCAAAGTTTGGCATAAAAAAATACGGTCAACATTCCTGTTAATAACATTGCCCACCATACCCAATTTCCTGACACACCATTGGTTCTTACTAATTCTGTAACGAGTCCTGGAGTATCTGCGGCAAATGTTGTCGCTACCATTGAAATACCCAATAACCACCAAGGCATATTCCTGCCAGAAAGAAAATATTCAGTTGAATTTTTTCCAGAAGTTTTTGATACGTAAATCCCAATAAAAAGAATGAAAGCGAAGAATCCGATTATGATTCCATAATCGAGTGTAGATAGAGTCATTTTGTAAAAATTGGTTTTGATAAAAATAGTTATTCAGTTTTATAAAGCAAAAAATTATTTTGCTGCAATCACGGAAATCTCAACGTTTACATATTTTGGTAAATTTGCCACTTCAACGGTTTCTCTTGCTGGAGCAGTCTCAGAATTAAAATATGTTGCATAAACTTCATTGATAGTACTGAAATTATTCATGTCAGAAATAAAAATAGAAGTTTTAATCACATTTTCAAAAGTCATTTCAGCAGCAGTTAAAACTGCTTTAAGATTTTCCATAACTTGTTTCGTCTCATTGGAAATAGTATCCATAACAAGTTCTCCAGTTATAGGATGTAAAGCAATCTGACCTGAAGAATACAACATGTTTCCGTTCATTACAGCTTGACTGTAAGGTCCTATTGGTGATGGCGCTTGAGGAGTAGTAATAATTTTTTTCATATTTAAAGGTCTAATAGGTTTTTTCTAATTTTTACATTACAAGATTACAACATTAAAATAATCTACGATCTGGAGCTTTCTGTTTGTCATATTTTAAATCACTTAAAACACCAGATTTTACACCAATATAAAAATTATAAGTAGATCTTGTTCCAAATGGAACCCAATTAAAACTTAACCTCCAACTATCTAAATCTCTATTAAAGCGTAATTGAGTATATGTAAATCCTTTATCTTTAATGTCAAATCCCGAACTAAATCCAACATCCCATTTCGGAGTTAATTCAATATCTCCAGAAAACATAAGGGAATGCGATGAAATCTCATCTTGTCTTGATGTATTAGAATAATTCATTGTATAAGCCAAGTTCAGATTCCATGGAATTGATGAATTATATAATTTACTTTTCTTAGTCTCTGTATTTTCCTTTTTGGAAGTTAGTTGTTGATTATTTGAAACTCCAATATCTTCACCGA
>CAJQNZ010000015.1 GCA_905479835.1 uncultured Flavobacteriaceae bacterium | reverse complement strand
ATGTCTATTCCAAAATAATTTGTATCTTTATTCATAAGAAAAATGTTTTTGAAGGAACAAAATCTACGGTACTTTCTACAACTTAAAATCGAGATCAACGTCTCAGAACTGTTCGAAATGTAGGTAGAAAAGAGAGGGGATTATCAATGTTGACGAAGTTAATTCTTCTACGTGTATCTTAACCTTATTCCTCTCTTTTGTTCTTTCTGATTATATTGCTTAAATTTATAAAATGTAAACTTAAGCCGTGTATAATTCATTACTAGGTATAGCCTATTTACGAAAGTCCTTGCGGACTTTCTTGGTTGGTAATTATTTACTAAATTAGTTGGTTGAATCACGCAACAAACCATATCTTAACAATAAGCGTAACTCCAAAAACTTCACCAATATCAAGTATTTTTTTTTGTTTTTATAACAAATTAAGAGTTGTAACTTTGCTCTGTATAAAAGAATACTTCAACGCTGCTAGTTATGAAAGAAGAAAATGCTATCAAAGACATAAAAACAACCAATACATTATTATTGATTATTGTAATTCCGTTGATTTTTTATCTCCTTAAACTGCTTTCTTTTATTTTTATTCCATTGATTCTTTCGATGTTTATTGCACTCTTATTATCACCGATAATGAGATTATTGACCATGATAAAGGTTCCAAAAGCCATAAGTGTTTTTGTGGTTGTATTGGTTGTATTAGGTTTTTTTATGCTAGGAGGTGAGTTGGTGAAACTTTCTAGCAACGAGATTCTTTCTAGTGATAGTCTATTTTTTGAAAAAGCGGAAACCAAACTTGTAGATCTGATTGTTTCTCTAGAAAAGTTTTTTGGAATTGAAAGGTTGCAAGGAGAGAGTTTTATAAAATATTATTTTCAAAGCGATAATATAATGGAGAGTTTTGGTTCAACTTTTAATTTTATCCAGCAGACACTTTCCATTACTTTAATGACTGCATTTTTTGTTGTTCTACTGCTTTCAGAGTCTATAAATTTTGAAAAAATGATGAGTACAACACTATTTGATAGAAAATTTTCATCCGTAAGAACCTTTATAAAAATTGAAAAAGACATTATCAAGTTTGTCAAAGTTAAATTTTTTATGAGTTTATTTACAGGAATAGGATTCAGTCTTGCTTGTTTATATTTCGATATTAGTTTTCCTATTTTTTGGGGGCTGTTTGCTTTTTTAATCAATTTTGTTCAGATGATTGGATCGGTGATTTCTGTTGTTCTCTTGTCCTTATTTGCATTTGTAGAAATAGACCCTTCAAGCACCTTATTATTTTTTATTCTTGCAATTACATTGGTTCAAGTAATTATGGGAGGAATATTGGAACCTATATTCATGGGAAAAACATTTTCGTTAAATATTATTACAGTTTTAATTATGTTGATGCTTTGGGGATATATCTGGGGAATTCCTGGACTGATATTATCAATTCCGATAACAGTAGTAATAAAAATCATTTTAGAACAATTTCCAAACACTAGGGTTATTGCAGGTTTGATGTCTGGTCATGGGACAACAGTTGTGAATCCATGGAAGAAAAAATAAAGTTAAATCTTGTTTTTCAGAATCTAATTAATACTTCCTTTTTTATCAAATAACTACTAGAGTATTGTAACTTCGCAAATTCAAATCAACTATCCATTGAATTTAAGTCGGTATACATCTGAATTTTCTACGAATCTAAAACTTGCATGGCCTATAATATTAGGAATGCTAGGACATACATTTGTAGGGTTTATAGATAATATTATGGTCGGTCAATTGGGAACTGCACAACTAGCTGCAGTCTCTCTAGGGAATAGTTTTATTTTTATTGCGATGTCAATAGGAATAGGATTTTCAACAGCGATTACACCTCTTGTTGCGGAAGCAGATGCTGAAAATGATGCTGTGAAAGCAAAATCTGCCTTCAAGCATGGATTGTTCTTATGTACTGTTTTAGGAATTGGTTTGTTTTTATTGGTCTTGTTATGTAAACCCTTGATGTATCTGATGGATCAACCTGAAGAGGTTGTAGTTTATGCGATGCCTTATCTAGAATTGGTCGCATTATCTTTATTCCCATTAATTGTTTTTCAGGGCTTTAAACAGTTTGCAGATGGATTGTCTATGACACGTTATCCAATGTATGCAACACTTATTGGAAATCTCATAAATGTTGGGTTGAATTATATATTAATTTTCGGAAAGTTTGGTTTTCCGGAGTTAGGGATTGTAGGAGCGGCTTATGGAACCTTAATCTCAAGATTTGTGATGTGGTTTTATTTATGGTGGTTATTAAGAGGAAAAGAAAAATCAAGAGCATTGGTATCCAACATAAAATTATTGGTTTTAAATAGTGCAATGATTAAAAAAATATTGAGTTTAGGATTTCCGAGTGCACTTCAGATGTTCTTTGAAGTTGGAATTTTCACAGCTGCAATATGGTTAAGTGGAACCCTTGGAAAGAACCCACAAGCAGCCAATCAGATTGCCTTGAACTTATCTTCCATGACTTTTATGGTAGCCATGGGAATGGGTGTTGCAGCGATGATACGCGTAGGGAATCAAAAAGGTTTTAAACAGTTTAAAGAATTGCGTAGAATTACTTTTTCAATCTTTTTATTGACTTTCTTTTTTGAAATTGTTTTTGCAATTTGTTTTCTATTGTTCCGAGATCAGTTTCCAAAATTGTATGTCGATATGAATGATGTGACCAATTATGTTGATAATCGAGAAGTAATAGCAATTGCTTCAAAATTATTGCTTGCTGCTGCATTTTTTCAAATCTCAGATGGAATACAAGTTGTAGTTCTAGGCGCACTTCGAGGAATGCAAGATGTCTGGATTCCTACATTGATATGTTTTATATCCTATTTTGTGGTGGGTCTTCCTGTAAGTTATCATTTAGGAAAAGCAAGTGCTTATGGAAGTTTTGGGATATGGCTAGGATTACTGGCAGGATTGTCAGTTGCAGCAATTTTGTTATTTTTACGTTTTCATTATTTAACCAATAAATTAATTAGAATTAAACATGGAGTTACCTAGATTTTTATTTTGTGATAATACGGATTTTAAAGATTCTATTTTTATATTACATATGGACTACCCTCGTTTTATAATCAATTTAGTCGATGATGAAATAGAATGGCTAGAAACACTTGATCGAAATGATGAAGAGCAACTTTCTATTGAAGTTGCTACTTTGATTGAAGAGGCAAGTGCGTTTTATGATCGGGAAATGGAACGCTATGATGCATAGTCATTATTTCGACTAAAGACTTAAGACCGCTTCTCTGAAAGTAGTATGGTTAAATATTTTTGTGACAAATTACAGAAATAAAGTGTTTAGAATATAGAGAAAAGCGCCGAAAACTAGGAACAAAGAACTATGAAAACTAGAGTTTTCATTTTTTCTAGAGAAACGATCTTATAGTTGATGCTTTCAAGTTTATCTATTATTTTGCTGCTTGAACGAGTTCTAGTTTACTGATATTGGCCTGCGTCGTAAATATACCATAGTTAATTGTAGCAATATTTTTTTCGATTCGATCAATCGTTCCAGTAGACCTGCTATCGATTAAACGCACCGTATCATTGACTTTAAATTTATAATCAGATTTTTGCTTTGCGATTTTCTTAGCAACTTCTTTTTTTACTTCTCGTATCTTTTCAACTTTTACAAGAATTTCTTTTTCAATTTTTTGAAATTTTTCTTTTTGAACAGTTTTGGCAACTTTTTCTTTTTTCTTTTCTGTTTTACTCTTTTTTACAGGAGGATTTTTTTGTAAATATTTAGTACGTTCAATCATTGCCCATTTCGTAAATTCAGTAACCAATTCTTTCTTATTATTAGTCTGAAAATATTTATTGACAAATTCATTTACTTTTCTTCCAGTAGCTAGCATTTTCTGGTTGGAATCATACATTTCTTGAAATAAGGACAGTTTTTGCTGAATTTTTGCTTCTTTTCCAGACAAATTTTCAGTCTGCTCTTTGGCTTTGGATTGTTCTCTTTCAAGGTTTTCAGAATTTTTCTGAAGTTTGTTTCGTTCTTTTTGAAGTTTAGAAATTGTCTTGTCGAGCCGTATTTTTTCACCTTCCACTTTCTTTTTGGCTCGGTTAATAAGGCTGTATGGAATACCATTTTTTTGTGCTACTTCAAATGTGAACGAACTTCCAGCTTGACCTATAAAAAGCCTAAATAATGGCTCTAAACTTCGTTCGTCAAACTGCATATTGGCATTACTTACATTTTCCAATTCATCCGCAAGAACTTTAAGATTGGAGTAGTGAGTTGTGATAATTCCATAGGCTTTCTTTTCATAGAATTCTTCCAAAAATATTTCAGCCAATGCGCCCCCTAATTCTGGATCAGATCCAGTTCCGAATTCGTCAATTAAAAAAAGCGTTTCTGAATTGCATTTCTTTAAGAATCGCCTCATATTTTTTAAGCGATAACTATAAGTACTTAGTTGGTTTTCAATAGATTGATTATCACCAATATCCGTAAGAATTTTGTCAAATAAATACAGTTCACTTTTGGGATCTACAGGAATTAAAACAGCACTTTGTATCATTACTTGTAGTAGACCTATGGTTTTTAAAGTAATACTTTTTCCACCAGCATTGGGACCAGAAATAACGATAATCTGTTGTTTTTCATTCAGTTCCAATGTCTGAGAAATGGTTTTTATTTTATTTGCTTTGTTTTTTTCAAATAGAATAGGATGGAAGGCATCCTTTAAAAATATTTTTTTAGTTGAAGAAATTTTTGGCAATACAGCGTTGATATGATTGGCATATTTTGCTTTTGCAGCAATTATATCCAATGCTGTCAAATAGGTAAGATATTCGATTAAAAGTGTGTGAAATGGTCTTAATACTTCTGTGAGTTTCTTTAGAATTAAAATAATTTCTTGCTTTTCTTCAAACAGTAAATTTTCCAATTCACGTGAAAATTTTAACGAAGCCTGAGGAGCAATAAAAATAATACTTCCAGTCCTAGAAGTTCCTAGAAGTGTACCTTTTACTTTCTTTTTATGCATTGGAATTACTGCCAATACACGCTGATTTTCTACAACAGATTCTCGAATATCATCAAGATAACCCGCAGTATTGAACTTGCTCAATGCACGATTAAAACTACCATTTATTTCTCCACGTACACTGGTAATTTCTTTTCGAATCAATTTTAAATTCTCAGAAGCTTTGTCATTTACTTCGGCAAATTGTGTGATGATTTTTTTTATAGGATCTACAATTTCAGTAGTAAATTCAACACTTTGTGAAGCGTTGTGTAAAATCGGATACAATTCTTTAAACTTTTTTAAAAACTTCAATTGCTCGTTTACAGTTTCAGAAACAGAAGCAACTTTTAAAAAACTTTCAGGAGTTAAATAACTGTTTTCTATTTGTAATAGATTTATTTCTTTCGTAATATCTTCAAAAAAATGATTGGGTAGCCGATTGTCATTTTCAAATGAAGTTGTGTATTCATCTACTTTTTTAAGTTCCGAAAGTAGCAACTCTTTATTGGATATAGGATGAATGGATTTGGTTGCTTCTCTTCCTAAATCAGAAATACAAAAAGATTGAATTCGGTCAATAATTGTCCCAAATTCTAAATCATTCAATGTTTTTTCTGATATATTATTTCCCAAAATTGTATTTTTGAATCGGATGTAAAAATAAAGGAAAAATTATTATTTTATACTCCAAATGTCATTAAAACCTTTCGAATGAACTCAAGGAGATATTTGTTTGGTCTAGTGAAGTCAATACCTTAGAATTCATATGAAAATAAACATAGAACTATCAGAAGATTGGAAAAAGAAATTTCAAGATGAATTTCAAAAATCTTATTTTAAGAATTTAATAGAATTTGTTGATCAAGAATATGAGCTTCATCAATGTTTCCCTCCTAAAGATCATATTTTTTCCGCATTCAATTATTGTGCATTTCAAGATATTAAAGTAGTAATAATAGGTCAAGATCCTTATCATGATGATGGTCAAGCCAATGGTCTTTGTTTTTCAGTAGCAGAAGGCGTAAAACATCCTCCTTCCTTAAAAAATATTTTTAAAGAAATAGAAACTGATCTGGGAATCCCAATTCCAGAAAGTGGAAACCTTGAACGATGGGCTAGGCAAGGAGTCTTATTGTTAAATGCAACCTTAACAGTTTGTGCCCATAAAGCAGGAAGCCATCAGAAAAAAGGGTGGGAAGAATTTACAGATGCGGTAATTCAACATATTTCTGATCAAAATAAAAACGTTGTTTTTTTACTTTGGGGAGGTTACGCGAAGAAAAAAGGAAAAATAATTGACAAGCAGAAACACCATGTTCTTGAAAGTGGTCATCCATCTCCTTTAAGTGCCAATCGAGGGTATTGGTTTGGGAATAAACACTTCAGTAAGACAAATGAATTATTGGGTGATAATACGATTGATTGGTAGTTGTGCTTATTGTTTAAATTGACTTATCTGACGATAAGCGAAGTTGATTTTTTAAAAGTTAAAAAACAAACTAAATTACTAATAGAAAACCTTTCTGATTCCTATAAAAACAAATACCATTATTGTGTAAGCTAGAAAGAAAGGCAGTATAATGGCTTTTAATCCACATACGAGCATGACAGCCATAATAAGTAATTGAAAGCCTAAACCAAAAGTTGAGACGCTTGTCATAAAAAAATTGGGCAATACCTTACCTCTAGATGCAGAACTATCAAGTGTATAAATAATAGAGTCAAAAACGCCATATAAAAGTTTATACATTCCAAAAAGGATATTCACATGTTGTTGCTTTTCACCGTTTAATGCGATGGGTGTTTTATTTTCAAATACGCGACTTGTCGTATCTCCGTCAAATCGATTTCTTAAAATAACATAGTAATAATTGTAAAGTGTTCCTTGTAATTGCAAACCAAAAAATGCTAATAAACAGATCCAAATACTCGTATCAGTAATAAACCATATCGAAAGAAAAAACAATACATTTAATAAAATATCCGCTACAGAATCTAGATAACGACCTGTATAAGATGGTTTTTCTTTTACTCGAGCAAGTTCACCATCTGCTGCATCTAGAATAGATTTCACGATAAGAAAAATAGCTGCTAGCCAATACCATTCATTTAGAATACAATACACAGCACTTAAGCCAGAAATTATAAAACCAATCGTAACATGAATAGGAGTGAGAGTGGTGTTTTTTAAAGAGTTTGCA
Source organism: uncultured Flavobacteriaceae bacterium (assembly GCA_905479835.1). Lineage (GTDB taxonomy): Bacteria > Bacteroidota > Bacteroidia > Flavobacteriales > Flavobacteriaceae > Urechidicola. Next base: position 11,388 of record CAJQNZ010000015.1, on the reverse strand, counting down.
ATGAGAATCGCGATTGGTCTTCCGTAATCTGAAAGATCGACAAATTTATGTTCTTTGGGTAACTTGGACATTTAATTTCATAGAATACTGTATTGTGGAATATACCAAATAAAATTTTTGACAAAAATACAGTAAATTATAATTTATGAATTGGTTTTGAGGAGTAATTATATTGAGACCAGTTATTTTATTTTGATCTTCTTATACTGATAATTTCTTATTCAAAATTTAAGTTTATGTCCGTTCGAGCGCAGTCGAGAACTCTTAGGTTTACATTTATAAACCATCTCGACTACGCTCGATGTGACATTTCTAATTTTTAATTATTTCTAAAAACAAATTTTCCGTCAAATGCATCCAATAAAATAGAAGAATCTACTGTTATTTTTCCAGCAAGTAATTCTTTGGACAATTCATTTAAAATTTCACGTTGGATGACACGTTTTACGGGTCTTGCTCCAAATTGTGGATCGTATCCTTTTTCACCAAGAGCTGCAATCGCTTCTTCTGTTGCGTCAAACACGATGTCTTTATCTGCAAGCATTTCAGCGATTCCTTTTAATTGTAATGCTACAATTTTTTTAATTTCATTTCGATTTAATGGTGTAAACATGATGATTTCATCAATTCTGTTTAAAAATTCTGGACGAATTGTTTTTCTCAATAAATCAATCACTTCAACTTTGGTGTTCTCAGTTATTGATTCCCTTTTACTCATATCAATATTTTCAAATTTTTCTTGAATGATATGCGCACCCATATTGGAAGTCATAATGATAATAGTATTCTTAAAATCGGCAACACGCCCTTTATTGTCTGTCAATCTACCTTCATCAAGAACTTGCAATAATATATTGAATGTGTCAGGATGTGCTTTTTCTATTTCGTCCAATAAAACAATAGAATAAGGTTTTCTCCGCACTGCTTCAGTCAATTGTCCACCTTCATCATAACCTACATATCCTGGAGGCGCTCCTACCAGTCGACTTACTGCATGTCTTTCTTGATATTCGCTCATGTCGATACGAGTTAAAGCATTTTCATCGTCAAACAGGTAGGTTGCCAATGCTTTTGCCAATTCTGTTTTTCCTACACCTGTAGTTCCTAAAAACAAGAAGGATCCTATTGGTTTTTTCATGTCTTGTAATCCTGCTCTAGAACGTCTTACAGCATCTGCAACTGCTTGTATTGCTTCTTCTTGACCTATTACTTTTTTATGCAGTTCATCTTCAAGTTTTAGTAATTTTTCTCGTTCTCCTTGTAGCATTTTCTGAACAGGTATTCCTGTCCATTTCGCAACAACTTCAGCGATATCTTCACTTGTAACTTCTTCTTTAATAAGATGTTTGCCTTTTTTTGATTCCATTTCTTGCTGAAATTTAACCAAGTTTTCCTCTTCATCTGTTATTTTTCCATAGCGCAATTCTGCAACCAATCCGTAGTTTCCCTCACGTTCTGCTTGTTCGGCTTTAAGTTTGTAAGATTCAATTGCTTTCTTTGATACTTGAATTTTATCTACAATTTCCTTTTCACTTACCCATTTCGCATTGATTTCATTGCGTTCTTCTTTTAAATTGGCAATATCAGCACGAAGTGCTTTTAATTTCACCTCATCGTTTTCACGCTTAATGGCTTCTATTTCAATTTCTAGTTGCATAATTTTCCTGTCCAATGCGTCTAGTTCTTCAGGTTTGGAATTTATTTCCATACGAAGTTTAGAAGCTGCTTCATCCATTAAATCAATCGCTTTATCTGGTAAGAAACGGTTTGTGATATAGCGTTGTGATAATTCAACAGCTGCAATGATTGCATCATCTTTAATCCTTACTTTATGATGTGTTTCATATTTATCTTTAATTCCTCTTAATATTGAAATGGCACTTTCTGTATCAGGTTCATTGACGATAATTCTTTGGAATCTACGTTCTAATGCTTTGTCATTTTCAAAATATTTTTGATATTCATCCAGTGTGGTAGCACCTATAGCACGTAATTCACCTCTTGCCAATGCTGGTTTTAATATATTGGCAGCATCCATAGCTCCTTGACCACCTCCTGCACCGATAAGTGTGTGAATTTCATCAATAAATAATACAATGTCTCCATCTGAAGAAATCACTTCTTTGATAACCGATTTTAAGCGTTCTTCAAATTCTCCTTTAAATTTTGCTCCAGCAATTAATGCACCCATATCAAGTGAATACACAACTTTGCTTTTTAAGTTTTCAGGAACATCTCCTCGGATAATCCGATGTGCTAGTCCTTCTGCAATAGCAGTTTTACCTGTTCCAGGTTCCCCAACCAATATTGGATTGTTCTTAGTTCGTCTTGTAAGAATCTGTAATATTCTTCGGATTTCTTCATCACGTCCTATTACAGGGTCTAATTTTCCGTCTCTTGCCAGTTGGTTTAAGTTCTTGGCATACTTGTTCAGGGAATTATAATTATCCTCTGCATTCTGAGAAGTTACATTTTCACCTTTTCTTAATTCTGAAATGGCAGCTTTCAAATCTTTTTGATTGACTCCATTGTCTTTTAAAAGTTGTGTTGCATCACCCTTGGAATTAATTATACCTAGTAATAAATGTTCAATCGAGACATATTCATCATTCATTTTCTTTGCAATATTTTGCGTGTCAATCAGCATTTGGCTAGATTCACGAGAAAACATTAATTCTCCTCCTTCTACTTTAGAGAAACTTTGAATGATAGTATCCAATGTCTTTTTAAAGATTGATATATTAACACTTAATTTATTCAGAATAAAAGGGATAACATTTTCATCTACTTCTACTATACCTTTAAGTATATGTGCATTTTTTATTTCTTGTTGGCCAAGCTCTTGCACAATCTGTTGTGCTTTTTGAACTGCTTCCTGTGATTTTATTGTAAATTTATTAAAATTCATAACGTGTAATTTTTAATTTCTATTCAACAGAATTCAAATAGTATTCCATAGTAAATATTGACATAAAAACAGTCAAATTGTCTTATTTTAAAGTACTTACAAGACATAATGACTGTTATGAAAGGAATGTGTAATTTTACGACAAACTAATGAAAAAAGAATGAGTTTATTAAATAAATTATTTGGATCTGACTCGAGTCATAAAGAGGAGAAAGAAAAATATATAAAATGGATTCCATTGAATTCAATGGAACAATTAGAAGAAATAAAAAAAGATTCTAAAACAGAATCTATTGGAATTTTCAAACACTCTACAAGATGTGGAATCAGTAGAGGAATTATTAAACAATTTGAAAATTCATTTGATCAAGAGATGTCTAGTCTTAAAATATACTATTTGGATTTATTAAGTTATCGTGAAATTTCTGACGAAATAGGATATCAATTTCAAGTAATTCATCAATCACCACAATTACTGGTTATAAAAAATGAAGTTGCAGTGGCTCACGCTTCTCACTATGATATTATGAGCATTGATTTAAAAAAGTATCTTTTATAAAAAAGGATTTTCACAATAGTAACTTTAAAATTTTTGTTGATTTAAAATTTCCATTCCTTGTTTTTTTAAGTTGTCCAATGCATACTTCTTAAAAACTACGTCATCAGGAAATTGAGCTTCTTTTTTATTGAGAGCGTCGTAATACTTTTCTTCTATCGCTCTTTGATCTCCACGATACTTAGCATAAATATTCTCCAATTTTGCTTCACCAGTTAAAGGATGCGTACTCATTACGGCTCCAGTTTTGAGATTTTTAATAACCAATTTTCCTATAAGACTAGCAGATTTCACTTGCTGATATAACATTACTTCGGCTGTTACATCAACATATTTAGCCTCTTTCATATCATTTCCTTCTGCATCTTTCATCACATTTCCTGCAGAATCATAGGTATATTTCCATCCATCTTGAACGCGTTTTTTCTGATCAACTTTTTGTTGGTTTAATTTTTCTGGGACAAATTGTAATGTATTTAAATTAAATTCAGTAATATAATTATATTGAATATTTTTTTCTCTTTTCTCATGATAAATAACCCAAGGATTGTTGAAGTTGCTAGTGTTGATTTTAGTGAAATTTGAAATTTCACTTCTTGAAGTAGAATCTTTTAATTGTGAATTCACTTTATTTTTAAGTGTCACCAGCACAAAACTACTTCCTTTTGCTTTAGCTTTATCAAGTAAATCTCTCACATCATTTTTATAATCTGCATTAATATCATAGTATAATTCTTCTAAGTTTTCATGTGCTATACGTGCATTTTCAACTTTGGAAGTAGCTAATAATCTAATAGATTCCTGATATAAATACTTTGATAAATTATTTTTAGCGAGTGCTGTCTTTTGAGAATAATCTTCATAATTGAATACATATTCTTGCCCTTCAGAATACAATGGTTGTAATGCTTTTACTTCGTCTTGACGCACATCCATCAATTGATAGGTCTGATAAACGGTATATAAATCTTTTTTTGAATTACTTTTTTCTAGTGTACGGATTACTTTATTGTCCAATGCTGCTGCTTTATCATAGGCTTCCTTTAAAACAGGTACATTTTTCTGACTATTTTTACTCGATTTATCTTTTCTAAGATTGGAAATAGCCAATTCAAATGCTTCATAGTAATTACCTGAACTGATGGCATTAGAAGCCTTTTGTGCTCCTCCACAAGATAGTAGCATGGAACTGATAAAGAAAATTACAATTGTTTTTTTCATATTATATAAATTATAACCTCAAAGATACTATTTTCTCTATAGTTTTTCTAAAGTAAATATCTAGAATATACTATTCTGATTTAAAATTGAAATAAAAAAACTCTCGAGTTCTTCGAGAGTTTTAGATAAGTATTTAATGAATTTATAATACTTCAGAATTTATGGTTACAATTTTATAAATTAGTTTTCCTTCAGCGTTTATTCCATTTACGATAATTTTTAAGTCTTTAAAACCATTATTATCCACTTTCAATTTATACGTTGAATTGGGAAGTACATCTACATTTGGAAACCATCCTATAGTTCCGTAATATTTTCTAGATTCATTGTTTTTATATTGAAACATTTGATTTTTATAGTTGTTTTCTGAAATAGAAAACCCAAAATCTGTTTCGCTTATTAAAATATCATCATTTGGGGTACTAAAATCTGGATTGTAATTTCCTTTCTTGGTATAAAAACTGATTGAACCGCCCATACCTGTAATTCCTAATCCTGCACCCATAGAATTAACACTAATTGCACTAAAATCTGTTATAGGTCTTGCTATTAGGAAATTAGCGTTGCCCGGAATCCCGTCAATTAATATGACCATTTCAGTTGTTGCAGTTGCTATAATTGATTTTATTCCTCTAGTATTTTTAATACTATAACCAGAGGCAAGATTTCCAACTACTTTAATTCCAGCAATTCTTCTTATATAGTCTAGAACATCCATTGGAAATTCATCATCATTTATTATTTCCAAAGTTGCAAATCCGTTATCTAAGATATTAGATTTAATCCCTAATTTTTTTAATTTATTGATGTTTTCTTCATAATTTGATAATTTCAACTTCACTTCGTTCAGAAGATTTACATCATCAGTTAAAATTGGAAGTAGTGAAATATCATTGTTATTTTCTTTTCTTATAGGATTTTCTTCTTGAAGAAATTTTGTTTTAATTGGCAACTCAGAACTAGCTTTATAAGCGATAAGTTCATTGGACATTCTAAAACCTGTTTTTATAATTTTTCCTTGAGGATCAAGTAATGCAAGTTTGTATTTAGAAGGGTGTTTTATAATAAGATTGTTAAATGTAAAGGAATTACTTTCACCTATAGTCTGAATTAATAAAATACCACTATCAATTGAAGATAACATTACTTTATAACCGGTTAAGTCTTGAACATTGGCACTCACATTTCCTTTAATAGTTGCGCCATTCTCTGCCAATATGAGTTTTCTTTTTTCTTTGTATGGGAATGATTTTTTCTTAATTCTGGTTGCTATTATTAAATCTATAAGATTTTCGTTGTTGTTTAAACTCATTATTTCTGAAAGATTCATAGGAACTTTATCTAGATAAGGAGCCATGAGAAATGCAGAGAGTATGGAATTTTTATTATCGTGTACTTTTGTTTCTTCTGGTAAAATAGATACACTTAAGTTGGCCATTGAGACTTCATTTTTCAAGTCAAAATGTATTGTTAGTGAATCTGAATCAATTTTTCCTTTGGTAATTTCAAGTTCTAGATCCTTTTGATTTTTATAAAAGAATGCATAATTTGAAACAGGAGTATTTGATTTATCAAAAGCAGTAATTGTATTGATACCATTATATAAATCTTCTTTTTTCAAATTAAAAGAATATTTTAAAACGCCTTTTTTAAGGTCAATCGGTATCACAAGTGATGCATTTCCATTTCTATGTAAAACTGCGTTTAGTGTTTTGTTTTTATTGGATTTTAAAGTTTTGAGATTGGTAGATAAAATAAAGTTAATCGTTTTATCATTGGTTTGTTTTTCGTTTTTACGAATAATAAATCCTTCTGACTGAGCTTTAGGAATATTAATTTTTTTATTTCCTCCATTATAGTTAATGGATGCTGTGTAGGATCTTTCAGGATTTATAAATAGGTTAAAACTCCCCATACCATAGCTGTTACTTTCCAGTTTGGCCATAATAATTCCAGTCTTATCGTCAATTACATCTCCAGAAATAGAAATAGGAGTTTCGTGGTTATTGGACGTGAATGCAATTGTATTTTCTGTGTTTTCAAGAAGAACACTGTTTTGTGGAAAAAAATCTAGTGCAATGGAATTGGTTTTAACATCTGATAATAATGTATTAGTAATAACTGATTTGTCAATGTTTAACTCATTATTTTGATTTGAAGAAATAATATCAATTGAAGTAATGGAACTGTTCATTTCAAAATTTTGATTCCATTGTGTCGTTACCTCTAGATAATATTTGCCTGCGAGCATTTCTTTGGAAAGAGTTATGTCTCCATTTGCTTTTCCATTATTTGCCAGAAAAAGAGTACTTGAAACCAATTCTTTCTGTGAATTATAAAGATTGATGTGTAAATTACTTGTATTTGCAGAAGCCTTATTATCAGTATCATTCACAATATAGGCTTTAAACCATATTTTTTCTCCGGGAAAATAGGATGTCTTATTGGTGTGTAAAAAAAACTTTTCTAATTGTAAATCATGGATGTATTCATTCTCTATTAATAAAGCGTCTTCAATGATATTTGATTTTTCTTGCCCAAAAGAAGTGGCAGTGAAAATCAATAGAATGACACCTATAATTTTGTTAAAGATTGATTTTTTTTTAATTTCAAATGGAAGAAAATGGGTGGATCTTACGTAATTTTTTGCTTTCATAATAATTAGTTTTAAGTTCACTTTTTTGAATCAAGAACCATACCGATATTTAGTATTATTCTGTAAGAGCTTTAAAATCAACAATATAAAAAAAATAAAAAATTTTGTAAGTTATAAGTTATTCTTTAAAGGTATATGAATTGATAATATCTTGAAGTTTAAGTTTTAAATCTTCTCCAGAATCATAAACCATTTCCTCATCAGTAGGGAAATAGATATTTTCATTCCTTAATATATCTCGATCTTGATCATTTAACGCTCTTCGATCTCCAGTTACAATTGCATGCAAATTTTCAAATATAAATTCAGTTGCAATTGGAAAACTTTCAAGTAATTTATTTGATTTAAGATTTGAAAATTGAACATTAGCGACAACTTGTGTAGATTTCGTCTGAAGAAACTCCACATACCTACATCTGGCAGTGATAATTTTATCTATTTTTATATCATTTCCTAGACTGTCTTTTAAAACATTTCCATTTGTATCCAATTTATATTTCCAACCATCAACAACTTTTCTTTCTCTGATAAATTCCTTTTCACTGATTCGTTCAGGGGAGATATTGATTCTTTTCAATTGCAATTCTATTGCATAATTATAATCAATATTTGAATCCATACTGCTGTGATATTCTGACCAAAACTTATCTAGTCCATAAGTGTCAAAATTCAATAAATCCTCTTCTAATCTTCTCGGAATAATCTGTTGTGTGTGATTGATAATTGAAACAATAACAAAATCTGTCCCTTGAAATAGAGCAACTTCTTTTAATTCTCGAATATCTTTATAATTTGGGTTTATCTCATCAATATATTCAAGAGTTCTGTAAGCAGTTCTATTTTTAACTTTATTCTTGTTATTTTTTATGGACGCTACTGCTTTCTCATATAAATATGAAGAAACTTTAGATCGATATGAAATAATTTCGTCAGAATAATTATTAAAGTCAAATTGTATTTCTCGGGCATCAATTTTTAAAGGCAATACCGCTTTAATTGCATTCTGTCTCGTTTCTATACCTTGATAGATATTAAAAATCTGCCTATACATTTCAGGATTTCCATCTTTTTTAAGATGTTGTATGGTATTCAGATCCTGTTCAACAACCTTTACGTATGAATTTTCCAATAAGACAATAAATTCTCTTTTTCGTTTTTTGTCTTTATTGTTATCTAATTTTTTTAAAGCATTGTTGATTGCTCGGTCATAATCTCCAGAATGTAATTGTCTTTCTATTTGCTTTTTCCCCAGACAAGAGACAAGCAAAGAAATAACTGTTAAATAGAGTGCTAGTTTTTTCATCTGTTTTGGGTTTTAGGAATTATTAAAACTCTAATTTCAATTAATGTGCCAAAGAAAATATATTCTTAAGAATCACTTCTCAAACTTAATTATGAACAGTTAAAATTACCTTGGAGGCAATATTTTTCCGGCACATTCTCCAAATCCTATTCTTACATTTTCATTTTTACAATAACCTTTCAAGATAACGTTATCACCATCATTAAAGAAGACACGTTTCGTTCCATCTTTCAATGTCATTGGTTCTTTTCCTGCCCAAGTCAATTCAAGCATCGAACCATAACTATCTTTGGTTTTTCCTGAAAGTGTTCCACTTCCCATCATGTCTCCTGCACGAACATTACAACCATTACTAGTATGGTGTGCAAGTTGTTGTGCCATCGTCCAATACATATATTTAAAGTTGGATTGTGATAAAGTATTCTGATCACCATTTTCTGTTTCAAGAATTGCTTCTAGATGTATGTCGTAACTATTGTCGGTTCTTTTTTGTTGCAAATAAGGAAGCGGTTGTACTTCCTGCTTAGGGCTTTCACAACGAAAAGGTTCAAGCGCATCCATTGTTACAATCCAAGGCGAAATTGTCGAAGCAAAACTTTTCCCTAAAAATGGACCTAAAGGCACATATTCCCACTTCTGTATATCTCTCGCACTCCAATCATTAAAAACTACCATTCCGAATATATATTCTTCAGCTTCATCAACAGGAATCGATTCACCTAGATGATTCGCAGCTGTTGTAATAAATGCGGTTTCCAGTTCCATATCTACACGTTGTGAAGCCCCAAAAATAGGTTCAGTAGCACCTATAGGCATTGTCTGACCATAAGGTCTATGGATAGGTGTTCCAGAAACTACGATAGAAGAAGAACGACCATGATATCCTACAGGAACGTGTAACCAATTTGGCATTAAAGCATTTTCTTTCCCTCGAAACATAATACCAACATTAGTAGCATGTTCTTTACTAGAATAGAAATCTGTATAGTCTCCAATATCAACTGGTAATAGCATTTCAATTTCATCCATTCTAAAAATGATATCCTTACAATGTTCAATATTATTTTTTAAAGTTGTAGAATTCTCATCAAATAATTCAGCAATTCTATTCCTTATTGCTCTCCATGTTATGCGTCCATCAGCAATAAAATCATTCAATGAATCTTGTAAAAAAATATCTTCAGTTAGTGGTATTCCTTCAAAATATCCTAATTGATGTAGTGCCCCAAGATCAATTGCTGAATCTCCAATTCTGGTACCTATAGTAATGATATCATCACGTGTTAAAAACACTCCAAAAGGGATATTTTGTATTGGAAAATCAGAATTTGCTGCAACAGGCAACCAAGATTTTCTATTCGGATCGTTTGCTGTTATTTTCATATACTTAATTTTATTATTTTTATGATTACAAGCTATTTGATTTTAATCAATTATGTTGATTAACAAATTATAACCTATTCGTTTCATAAATTTCTATTGAAAAAATCATTAAAACTATAATTATAGGCCTCTTTTTATTATGAAAAAAGAATATATATAATATTCACTTCAAATATATAGGTTTCTTATAATTTGCCAAATGAAATTACTACTTTTACACAAAATTTAACCTTTTATAAATATAACTATCAATGCAACGTGACCAACTTATTTTTGACCTAATAGAAGATGAAAAAAACAGACAATTAAATGGTATTGAATTAATTGCTTCTGAAAATTTCGTAAGTGAACAAGTTATGGAAGCCATGGGTTCTGTATTAACCAATAAATATGCGGAAGGATATCCAGGAAAACGCTATTATGGCGGTTGTGAAATAGTAGATGTAGTAGAACAGATTGCGATTGATCGAGCCAAGGAATTATTTGGTGCTGAATATGCCAATGTACAACCACATTCAGGAAGTCAGGCAAATGCTGCTGTCTATCATGCTATTTTAAAACCCGGAGATAAAATTCTTGGATTTGATTTATCACATGGAGGTCATTTGACCCATGGATCGCCAGTTAATTTTTCAGGTAAGTTATATCAAACTTCATTTTATGGAGTTGAAGAAAAAACAGGCGTTTTAAATTACGATACAATTCAAGAAACTGCAACCAAAGAAAAACCTCAGTTGATTATCGCAGGAGCATCCTCTTATTCAAGAGATATTGATTTTAAGCGTTTTCGTAAAATTGCAGATAGTGTTGGTGCATTGTTAATGGGAGATATTTCTCATCCTTCTGGCTTAATAGCCAAAGGTATCCTGAATGACCCAATGCCTCATTGTCATATAGTTACAACTACTACACATAAAACCTTACGTGGACCTAGAGGTGGAATGATTCTTCTGGGAAAAGATTTTGAAAATCCTTGGGGAGATACTTTAAAAAACGGAAAGCCAAAGATGATGTCTTCTATTATGAATTCAGCTGTATTCCCAGGAATGCAAGGAGGTCCCTTAGAGCATATCATCGCGGCGAAAGCGATTGCTTTCGGAGAAGCATTGACAGATAATTTTTTATACTACCAAGTTCAATTGAAGAAAAATGCCGCTGCAATGGCAGAAGCATTTGTAAAAAGAGGTTATAAATTGATTTCAGGAGGCACGGATAATCATATGATGCTTATTGACCTGAGAAATAAAAATATAACCGGGAAGGAAGCTGAAAATGCCCTGGTTAAAGCTGAGATTACCGTAAATAAAAATATGGTTCCATTTGACGATAAATCTCCTTTTATAACGTCTGGAATTCGTATA
>CAJQNZ010000014.1 GCA_905479835.1 uncultured Flavobacteriaceae bacterium | reverse complement strand
TTCTTATGGCTTTATTCCGTATTCATTTGGAGCACATCAGATTGAAAAAGTATATTTGAAGGGTGTTCAGATTACATAAATAGCTGTATCCACAATTAAATTTTTACAATTTTATAATTCTTGCATATTCCTTTTAACTTATCCTTTTTAACTTATTAGTTTTATTTATCTTTGTGACTTCTATAAAATTGAAGCAAGATTTATGTTTAATAATTTAAGTGATAAGTTAGATAAAGCGTTTCATGTTCTTAAAGGGCATGGAAGTATAACCGAAGTTAACGTTGCAGAAACATTAAAAGAAGTACGTAGAGCACTTCTTGATGCCGATGTAAACTATAAAATAGCCAAAGATTTCACCAAGCGTGTTCAGCAAAAAGCAATAGGTCAAGATGTATTAACTACCTTAAATCCAGGTCAGTTGATGGTTAAAATCGTAAAAGACGAGTTGACTGAATTGATGGGAGGAGATACTGTTGGAATCAATCTTGGAGGTTCTCCTACAGTGATTTTAATGTCTGGTCTTCAAGGTTCTGGAAAGACTACTTTTTCTGGTAAACTTGCTAATTATTTAAAAACTAAAAAATCCAAACAAGTATTATTGGTAGGTTGTGATGTGTATCGTCCAGCCGCTATCAATCAATTACAAGTGGTCGGTGAACAAATAGGTGTTGAAGTTTATGCTGAAGTGGGAAATAACAATCCTGTTGAAATTTCAGAAAATGCAATCAAACATGCCAAAGCCAACGGAAAAAATATTGTGATTATTGATACTGCAGGTCGACTTGCAGTAGATCAAGAAATGATGACTGAGATTTCTAATATTCATAGTGCAATTTCTCCACAAGAAACACTATTTGTAGTGGATTCTATGACAGGACAAGATGCTGTAAATACTGCAAAAGCATTTAATGACATCTTAAATTTTGATGGAGTTATCCTTACAAAACTAGATGGTGATACTCGTGGTGGAGCCGCATTATCTATTAAATCCGTAGTTGATAAGCCTATTAAATTTATCGGAACAGGAGAAAAAATGGAAGCAATTGATGTTTTCCATCCTGATCGTATGGCAGAGCGTATTCTAGGAATGGGAGATGTTATCTCATTGGTAGAACGTGCTCAAGAACAATATGACGAAGAAGAAGCTCGAAAGATTCAAAAGAAAATTGCTAAAAATCAATTTGGTTTTGATGATTTCTTAAAGCAAATTCAGCAGATCAAGAAAATGGGTAACATGAAAGATTTGATCGGAATGATTCCTGGTGCTGGAAAAGCAATGAAAGATGTCGATATTGATGATGATGCATTTAAAGGTATTGAGGCTATTATTCACTCTATGACTCCTAATGAGCGTAGCCAACCTTCTAGCATCAATTCAAGTCGTAAGAAACGTATTGCGAAAGGTTCTGGAACAAGTATTCAAGAAGTAAATCAATTGATGAAACAATTTACTCAAATGAGCAAGATGATGAAAATGATGCAAGGAGGAGGCGGTAGAAAGATGATGCAAATGATGCAAGGAATGGGAAAATAGTTTTTAGTCAAAAATAAAAAAAATGATAGTATTAGACGGAAAAAAAACAGCAGCAGACATTAAAGAAGAAATCGCTTTAGAAGTTGTAGAACTGAAAAGAAGAGAAAACATTGTTCCACACCTTGCAGCTGTTATTGTAGGTAATGATGGAGCTAGTATTACCTATGTAAATGCAAAAGTAAAAGCCTGTGAACGTGTAGGTTTTGAATCTTCATTAATTCGTTTACCAGAAAATACAACTGAAGATGATTTACTGAATGAAATAAATATTTTAAATGTTGATAAGGATATTGATGGCTTCATTGTACAACTTCCTCTACCTTCTCATATTGACGAACAAAAAATAATAATGGCTATCGACCCTGAAAAAGATGTTGATGGTTTTCATCCAACAAATGTTGGGAAAATGGCACTGAACTTACCAACATTCATTTCAGCCACACCTTATGGTATTCTAGAGTTATTGGATAGATATAACGTTGAAACTTCTGGAAAACATGTCGTTGTAATAGGTCGTAGCCATATTGTAGGTAGTCCTATGAGCATTTTACTTGCACAGAAAAGAAAAGTAGGAAATGCAACAGTTACCATAACTCATAGTAGAACTAAAAATTTAAAAGAAATTACTTTACAAGCTGACATTATTATAGCTGCATTAGGTATTCCTGAATTTTTAAAAGCGGATATGATTAAAGATGATGTAACGGTAATTGATGTAGGTATTACACGTGTTCCTGATTCTCGTAAAAAAAGCGGTTACCGCTTGCTGGGTGATGTTGATTATGAAGAAGTTTCTAAAAAAGCATCGTTTATTACTCCAGTTCCTGGAGGTGTAGGACCCATGACAATTGCAATGCTTTTAAAAAACACACTTATTGCTTGTAGAAATAAAATTTAAACAACCGTTTTAATTTTTGCTTTTTGCTTCCGAGATTGTTTTATCGTTAATGTACTACCATCGTGACTCCAGCCTGGAGGAGCGAAAGCATACATGAATTTATGATACCAATTTGGAGATTTCTTCATATCATTCCAAATATCTTTATATTCATGCGTTAAAATAACTAATGGATTGTATGAGTTTGGCTCATGTGTTACTCCATATTCTATTTCGATATTTTCATCAAGTTCCTTCCAAGTTCCAAATACTTTATCAAAAATATTTAAAAAACCTCCATGGTTTTTATCCATATATTCTTCATTTCTGGCATGATGCACTTGATGCATTGTATGAGTGTTAAATATTTTTTCAATAAATCCCATTTTAGGTATAAAAACTGTATGCAGTTGAAACTGCCATAATGCTTCTATCCCTAAACAAAATATAATCATAGGTACAGGAAAACCGATTGCAGGCATCCATATATAAAATAAGGGTTTGTATATAATTGTAAACCATCCATTTCTTACAGCAGTACCTAAATTAAAATTATCTGATGAATGATGAACAATATGTGCAGCCCATAGAAAACGAACATTGTGATTCTGACGATGAAACCAATAATAACTAAAATCATCTGCCAGTTGACATAACAACCAGACATACCAGACATAACCAAAAGAATTCCAACCCATTATATTTACATGAACACCATCTACAAGTGGATTGAATAGATCATAAACAAAATTAAATAGTAAGAAAACCGTAATTATTTTAATCAATGGAGCTATGATTGCGGATCCAATTCCCATTAACAAACTTGCTTTCAGTTCTTTCCAATCATATAAATCATGGTGATCTTCATCGTGTTTACTATAAACTAATTCTAATAAAATAAAGGCTAGAAAACAGGGTACTCCATAAACTAGTGGATTGTCAAAACTCATAATGAAATACTGATTTTTATGAAATAATTACTGTGATTTTTTTGCAAAATATATATTTACGCTTCACGATGAACTTTATTAATTGAAAACGCTGGTAAACATACAGAAATATACTCGCATTCTTGATCAAATGGATTGGAATATTGAATTCTCACACCTTTTTCGATTTTAATTGATTCTCCTGCACCCAGAATCACTGTTTCTCCATCTATGATAAACTGTTTTTTACCTTTAATAATATAAGTGTATTCTTCAAATTCAGGAACTTGAAATGGCTCACTCCATTTAGGCGGAGCAATCATATGCGCTATACTTAATTTAGAAGGGATAGTTGCTTCTCCAAAATGTTCTTCTATCAATTTACCATCAGTTGTAGGAACTCTAAAAGGAGATTTTTGAATTGTATATTTCTTCATGATTACTATTTAATCAAACCATATTGTCATGTACTTTATTTTTACCATATCAGGAATTTGTCCAACTTTAATTTCTTTTTGGTCAAAAATATTAATTCCTAAATCGGTCTTATCCAATGCTATTGTAGCATTCAATTCATCTATAAATAAAGTTACAGATGTTAATGAACTCTCAATATTATTTATCAAATAATTCGCATTAACATCCTTAAAAGGTGATTTCAATGAAAGTTCTTTAGCTGTTTTAAATTCTGAACTCATGATCTGAACATATTTAATTCCAGATGTAGAATCATGTTCCTTTTTTGGAACAATTGTGAGCAATTGTTTTCCTTCTTTAGAATAAACTATATATTCATCACTTGCTACAAGATATTTTGAGTCTTCTCCTCCCATTTCACCTTCACTTAATCGAACAACAAGAGAATCATTTGCATATAACCGTTTTAAATCAAGGATTGAACTTGTATTCGTTATTACTCCTACTCTGTTTTTCTCAATTAAAAAACGATTTTCCTTAGTACATTGCGTTAATAAAAAAGAAATAAAAAGTATAAATATAATTTTGGTGAAGTTATTCATTGGAAATTCATGAGTTAGTAAGTTTAATAAACGTATTTGTTAAAATATTATTTCATTACACGCTTTAAAATACCCAGTACTCCCCTTATAAAAGTTGCACTTGTTATTACTTTTAAAATTGGGTTCATTCGTGTACTCTTTCTTGTAGTGGTTTTCTTTGCTTTGGCCTTTAATTCAGCTGCTGCTTGCTTTTTTTCTTCTTCGTTGATTCGTTTTATTTTCCCTCCCAATAATTCATAAGCACTTTCACGATCAATTTCTTCATTGTATTTTTTAGCAATATCCGATGAGGCAATTAATTCTTTTAATTCTGATGATGATAAAACATCCATTCTACTCATAGGAGCACGAAGCATGGTTCTTGCAAGAGGTGTCGGAATTCCCTTCTCACTTAATGAAGAAACTAAAGCTTCACCTATTCCTAGTTTGGTTAAAACCTCTTTGGTATCATAATATTCTGAATCTGGATAATTCTCAGCGGTTAGTTTTATTGCCTTACGGTCATTGGCCGTAAACGCTCTTAAAGCATGCTGAATTTTTAATCCCAATTGTGAAAGTACATCTGAAGGAATATCTTTTGGATTTTGAGTTACAAAATAAAGTCCAACACCTTTAGAGCGAATCAACTTCACAATACTTTCGATCTGACTCAACAATGCCTTAGAAGCTTCGTCAAATATCAAATGTGCTTCGTCAATAAATAAGACCAATTCTGGACGTCCACTATCTCCTTGCTCTGGAAATGTTGAATAAATCTCAGCAAGTAATTGCAACATAAATGTTGAAAATAATTTTGGCTTATCCTGAATATCTGTCAATCTCAAAATTGAAATCATTCCTCTACCCTGATCATCAACTCTTTTTAAGTCTTCTACATCAAATGAGCGCTCACCAAAAAACAAGTCTCCTCCTTGTTGCTCTATTTCAACAATCTTTCTTAAAATTGCACCAGTAGAAGATGTGGAAATTCTTCCATATTCCTCTTCCAATTCTGCACGCCCCTCTCTAGTTGCATACTGTAGTATTTTCTTAAAATCTTTTATATCCAATAAAGGCAAGTGTTTATCATCACAATATTTAAATAAAATTGCAACAATCCCACTTTGTACTTCTGATAAATCTAGTATTCTAGATAATAATGTAGGTCCAAACTCAGAAATTGTAGCTCTCAATCGAGCACCATCTTGCTCAGAAATTGTTAGAATTTCTACTGGAAACTTTTTTGCTTCAAATGGAAAACCAATTTTTTCATGACGCTCATCAATTTTAGGATGGCCAGGACTTGGCTGTGCCAACCCGCTTAAATCACCCTTTACATCCATCAATAAAACGGGTATCCCATTATCTGATAAGTTTTCTGCAAAAACTTGTAATGTTTTTGTCTTTCCAGTACCGGTAGCTCCTGCAATCAATCCATGTCTATTGATGGTCTTCAATGGTATTTTCACATAAGCATCTGTAACCGTTTCTTCGCCTAGCATTGCAGCTCCAAGTGTGATAAATTCTCCTTTGGTTTTATAACCTTCGTTGATATAATTAAAAAAAGTTTCTTTTTTAGTCATTTATATTGTTTTAATTAGGTCTCGACTGCACTCGCGATGACACTAGTTTATTTTAACTCCTCGAGCGGAGTCGAGAGGTCAATAAGTGTTTATTAGTAAAATCATTTTGTTCCGAATTTATTGTGGAATCAATCTTTATAAGAATCTCACATCATCAAAGGGATGTGCAATTATATCCATAAAAGGCCATAAAAATGATAATGCCATAAAAATACTCCAAAACTTTTAAAGTATAAAATTATAGAAGCCTTACATTTGCAAAATAATTATTTAATAGTGAATACAGAAACAAAACAATTGATAGAAGAAGGTAAAATGCTTCCTTTAATGGAGGAATTTTATACAATTCAAGGAGAAGGATCACATACAGGAACGGCAGCATATTTTATAAGAATTGGTGGTTGTGATGTAGGGTGTCATTGGTGTGATGTAAAAGAAAGTTGGAATGCAGAATTACATCCACCTACACTTGCAGATGTAATAGTTAAAAATACTAAAAAATATGCTGACACAGTTGTTATCACAGGAGGAGAACCGCTAATGTGGAATATGGATTATATTACTGAGCAATTAAAATCTAATGGAGTAAAAACACATATTGAAACTTCTGGAGCATATAACTTAACTGGAAATTGGGATTGGATATGTCTATCTCCAAAGAAAAACAAACTTCCTCTTAAGGAAGTATCACTAGAAGCCAATGAATTAAAAGCTATCATTTTTAATAAAGATGATTTTAAATTTGCTGAAGAACAGGCTTCAAAAGTAAATGATAATTGCCAATTATTTTTACAGCCTGAATGGAGTAATCGTGAAAAAATGATCCCTTTAATTGTTGATTATGTAATGAAAAACCCAAAATGGAAAATCTCATTACAGACACATAAGTACTTAAACATACCTTAATACCAAATTGTAAATTCGCTCAAATTGTTCTTCTAGACCCATGTCTGAATTATCAAATTCAATAGCATCCTGAGCTTTAATAAGTGGTGAGTCTAGTCGTGTAGAATCAATGTAATCCCTTGATTTAACATTTTTTAGCACTCGTTCATACGTTACATCATCTCCTCTATCAATCAATTCTTTATAACGTCTCAACGCTCTTTTATCTGCAGAAGCAGTCATATAAAATTTAATTTCTGCATTTGGAAATACAACCGTACCTATATCTCTACCATCCATAACAATACCTTTTTTAACACCCATTAATTTCTGTTGTTCAACAAGTTTTGAACGCACCTCAGAAATTTCAGATACTTGGCTTACATATTGTGACACTTCAAGTGTTCGTATCTCTTTTTCAACATTTATATCATTTAAATACATTTCAGCAAAACCCTTCCATTTTTTAAAAATAAAATGCAAGTTTATCTTATCTAAATCAGCAACAAGGAGGTCAATTTTAAAACCTTTTTCATTTATAAAATTACGTTCCATCGCGTATAAAGTTACAGCTCTATACATTGCTCCAGTATCTACATACACATACTTTAATTTTTTAGCAAGCTCTTTTGCTAAAGTACTTTTTCCGGTAGACGAAAAACCATCAATTGCTATTATAATTTTTTTCACTTTTAAATATTATTATCTTTTTGATAAATCAATAATCAAACTAAATGTACTTGAATTAGATTCAGGATGATATTTTGCAAATGCATAATTAATCTTTATTTTTCTCATTTGCAATCCAAAACCAGCGGTAAAACCTGAAAATGTACGAATATCAGTTAATTGCAACTCTTTTGCTCTTCTGAAGTTATATCCCAATCGAAGATTGAATAAACCTTCTGGAAAAAATTCAGCACCGATAATAACATGCCTTATGGAATTATCTAAAAAACCAATTTCTTCTTGAATAGTATTTCCATTAATATCAGTGACACTATTAGATGGGTTGGATTTTGCAACATTCCATTTTTGTAAATTATCAAGTGTAATATACCATTTTAAAGGTAAGTTTTCAAGTCTATAAGAAAACCCAGCCGCTATTTCTAAAGGGACCTTCTCTTGTATCCCGTCAAAAGTAGTTATTTGATAACCAATATTTCTCGCTACGATAGTAAAAATATAAGGTTGATGCTCGTTAGCATATGTCAATCCTAAATCTGCTACTGCCCCAAAAGATGAATATTCTGCAATTACAGAGTTTATCAATTTTACATTGGCTCCAATATAAATATCTGAAAAAGGCAATTGTGTAGCATAACCTATAGATAATGCCATATCATATGCTTTAAAAGTACCTGTTTCATTTCCATCATCGTCAGCTTCAATAAACTCTCCGTAATTAGCATAGGTAATCCCACCATGAACCGTTCCAATATTTCTGTTAATCATATGTGCAAATGTCACAGATGCATAACCAATATCTGTTAAGAAATTTAAGTAATTAACTGACAATTGATTGTCCATTTCATTATTGATTGTAGAAGGATTCCATAAAGGTTGATTAACGTCATCAAATAATGTAAGAACTTTACCTCCAAGTGCTGATTGTCTTGCAGAAGTAGGTACGTTTAAAAAATTATAAACACTTTCACCACCTACTTGAGCATAACCCATAGATGTAACTAACAATAAAAGTAAAAATTGACCTCTCATATAGAAATACAAACTTAAAATTTATTTTATTCCTAACCTTAAAATTTTCGTACTAATAGAGTAACGTTAAAAGCATAAAATTATGATTTTGTTTAGTAGTATTTATCAATTAAAACAAGAAAATTGAATTGATTTTTGTTTATAATGTAAAAAAAAATCCTCAATCTAAAAGATTGAGGATTTTAAAAAAAAGGCGATGACATACTCTCCCACCTAGTGGCAGTACCATCTGCGCTGATAGGC
>CAJQNZ010000013.1 GCA_905479835.1 uncultured Flavobacteriaceae bacterium | reverse complement strand
GCCATGTAAATAGCAAAGCATATCATAATCAATGTCCATGCTGCTCCAAACACCCATCCTGGAGGAGTCCATGGCGCTTTGTTTAAATCTTGATACCATATTGAAGGAACTCCATCACCAGTGAATAGTCCACCTATTGCCAATGCTGTGAAGTTGAGAACAAGAAATAAAAGTATTTTTTTTAAAAGTGCCATAGTGTTTTATTTAAGAAAAGATATTTTTTTTATTTATTGAGGTTCTCAATTTCGTCAAGGACTTTTTGAGCCTCCGCATATTTTTCGTCGCTTAACGATCTGTTAATGGTAGAATATTTATGCCATTCAGCCATTAATTTTTCATATTTGGCTTGTAGTTTTTCTGCGTTTGATTTCTTTTTGAATAAGTTAAACATACACTTGAATTTAAGGGTTGATTATAGTTTTACGGTTACGATCCCTGAATCAATTGGAAATACTTGTCCAGAGATTGCAGATGATTTATTGGAAAGTAAGTATTCTGCTAGATGCGCTACTTCTTCTGGCTGTAGAAAGTTTTTATAAGGATGTCTTTCTTTGATACTTTCAATCATTTTATCATTGCGTAATAATTTTTCTGCCAATGTTGTGTTCGTTACAGTAGGAGCAATAGCATTGAATCTAATTTTAGTTGCATATTCTGCTGCTAGTGTCATTGTTAAGCCTTCAACTGCAGATTTACTTGCCGCCACACTTGCATGATATGGCATTCCCATTTTTGACGCTACAGTACTGAATAAAACAACAGAAGGAGATTCACTCGCCAGTAAATTCTTTAGATAAAACTGAATTACTTTTACAGCACTCAGCACATTAATTTTAAAATCTTGTTCGAAATCTTCTATTTTTAATCTAGAAAATGGTTTCAAATTGATACTTCCAGGACAATAGACAATTCCATCAATGGTATCAAGAACAGGCAATTCATCTTCTGTAACATCGATGTTGTAATTTGTCAAGTTTTCATGTGATATTTCTGGAGTTGTTCTGCTTATGTTTATCACTTTACACGTTTCAACTAGTATGTTTAAGAGTGCATTTCCTATTCCTTTGCTTCCGCCAATTATGAGTATTGTTTTCATCTTTTTGATATTTTATTATTACTGATACTATTCTGTCTACTGCATTTAAATCTTCCTTTTTCAAATCCTCTTTTACTCTGATGTTTTGTTGCTCTTCCTTGAACTCTCGCCCTCCATAACCTAAAACTTGAAGGTTTTAACTCTCTTCGCATCAGTTCAATTACTTGCTGTTCTTTTAATCCAAATTGAAATTTAATAGCGTCAAAAGTCGTTCTGTCTTCCCAAGCCATTTCAATGATTCTATCTAGTTCTATAGCTGTCATATTATTTTTTTACTAATGAATTAATCATTCCTTTAAATACAAATGCATGAAATGGTAATACCGAATACCAATAGATTCTTCCCCAAAGTCCCTTGGGTCTGAAAACGGCTCGTTGAAATAATTTATCCTTCACAATTTTAAATTCAAGCCATGCTTCTCCTGGTAATTTCATTTCTGCATATAAAAGCAATCGTTTTTGTTTTTTATCAGCAAGTAAAACTCTCCAGAAATCTAATGGATCTCCAGGTTCAAGATAGGTATCGTGTGTTCTTCCTCTTCGCAATCCTACACCTCCAAATACTTTATCTACATACCCGCGAATTCTCCACAACCAATTAAAACTATACCATCCATTTTTTCCGCCAATGGACCATATTCGATCAATCGTAAACTGTTCGTTTTCAATTTTTATAGATCGTACATCTTTATAACATCCATATTGAGGTAATTGAATATGATCTCCTAGTTGATCGTCAAATACGCCACTGCTTATGGCATCTTTCCAACTAGAAACCACATCATTCTGTTCAATTTTTTGAAATGCTAGATTGACAGCATCAGCATATGAAATAGGTTTCACGTCTAGCAACTGATTGATATTATTCGGTTTTGCAATTACTTCAACTTTCATACTATCCACAAGTGCTTGCGCAAGACTGAAAGAGGTTGAAGTAACAAAATACAGCCAATAGGAGGACAGTTTGGGTGTTAAAACAGGTAATGTTAAAATGTACCTCTTTAGTTTTCTTACCTTACCAAATTGCAAAATCATCTCTTTATAAGTCAATATTTCTGGACCGCAGATATCAAATGATTTATTGTACAATTGTTCATTTCCTACTCCGCGTTCTAGAAATGTAAGTACATCTCTGATGGCAATGGGTTGCGTTTTAGTATTCAACCATTTAGGAGTTACCATTACAGGTAATTTTTCAACAATATCCCTGATTATTTCAAAGGATGCGCTACCGCTTCCTACAATAATTCCTGCTCTGAAAGTTGTCAGTGCATAGGATGTTGATTGCAATGTTTTTTCTACTTCAAGTCTTGATTCAAGATGTTTAGAAAGTGAGTTGTCGTTTACAATCCCACTTAAATAAATTACTTGTGTGCATGTAGTTTCCTCAACTAGTTTTTTAAAATTCACAGCACAATTTCTCTCCAATTCATTAAAATTGCTTGCACTAGTAGACATTGAATGTATTAAATAATAGGCAGCATCAATATCAGTAGGAAAAACAGTTTGATCAGGTTGTAAGAAATCAATTTTTAAAAACTCAATATTTTCTTCATATTCAATTTCATCAGGAATTCGATTTAAATCACGAACACAACAGACTAATTGATGCCCATTTTTCAATAGTTGCAATACTAGTCTTTTGGCAATATAACCTGTTGTTCCTGTAATTAAAATTTTCATAAACTCCTATTGGTTTTTTGGTCTTTGATAACCTTGACGAGTTTTTAAGGAAGGTATTGTATAGCCATCGAGTCCATTAATAGCAGCAATATTTCCTTTTGAAAGGTCTATAAATCCATCTTCTTGCAACAGACCTTCTTCTATCGTTACGGATTGAATTTCACCAACTATCATTATGACATTATTGGCCTTGATATGATATTCTTCAATATATTTCATGGCGATTTTTATGGGTGATTGTGAGATAAACGGTGCTTTAAAATCATCCAAATAAGTGGCAATTAATTCAGTCATGTCAAATTCTGATATTTCTGAATTATATTTTGCTGAAGTATGATGCGCATTTTTGATAAAACTTTCTGCAATATGATTGATTGTATAGTAACCTGTTTCTTTTATGTTTTTATAAGTATCTCTTGGAACTGTTGTAGGTCGAACAATAAACCCAAGAATTGGAGGATTGGACCCAAGATGAATAACCGAACTGAAAACAGCAACATTTTCTTTACCTTCATTGGACTTGGTACCAATAAGGTTGGCAGATTTATATCCAGATAAACTATTTACCATATTTATTTTATAAATGTGGTTAAGTTCAGAGATGTCTTTATTAGTAAAAAAAGCCATTTATAAATTTTTGTAATTGTTAATTTTGATATTGCTTGCTTGTAAATCGTTCATCAGATTATAGAGTCCAAAAAAGGTACGATTGATATAGATAAAATGTTTTGAACCTCTGTTTCCATTCATGTTTTTTAAATCTTTGCTACTAGCATATTTTTGGCCTAATTCTCCAATTTGATCATAAAATTCATTGTCTGAAAAATCAAATACTTCAGAATGGAAAGGGCGTGAGAATAAAGAGAGCATTTCGTGAAATAAGTCTTTGAAAAACACTTTTTCTTCTGGACTATCATCTGTCCTTAAAATTTCTAATTCGTATAATTTTTCTTCAAAATAAATGGGATCTGAAATGACTTCTTTTTTTGCCAATTCGAAATAAGGAACATAAAAATCATCAGGGACTGCTTTCATACATCCAAAATCTATTACAATCAACTCATCTGTATCCGTTATCAATAAATTTCCAGGATGTGGATCGGCATGAACTTTTCTTAATTCATGAATCTGATACATGTAGAAATCCCACAATGCTTGTCCTATTTTGTTCGATTTGTCAGTGTCTGTATTGTGATATGCAAATTCTGATAAATGCTGACCTTTCATCCAATCCATCGTTAAAATTCTATCAGAAGATAATTCAGGGTAATAATTTGGAAATTTTAAATTTGGTATGATGGAACACGCTTTTGATATTTCTTGACTTTGTGAAAGTTCCAATATATAATTGGTTTCTTCATTTAGTTTGTTTTCAACTTCTTTAAAGTATTCGTCAGAACCTTCACCTTTTATATTGAACATTTTCATGGCAATCGGTTTTACCATTGCAAGATCAGAAGAAATACTTTCTGCAACTCCAGGATATTGGATTTTTACAGCAAGTTCTTTACCGTTTAAAGTTGCCTTGTGAACTTGACCTATACTTGCTCCACTTACTGCGTTTAAGTCAAATGAGTCAAAGAGTTCATTTGGATTTTTGCCAAAATATTTTTTAAATGTTTTTCGTACCAATGGAGCAGATAGTGGAGGAACAGAAAACTGTGATAAAGAAAATTTCTCAACATAAGCCCTTGGTAATATGTTTTTTTCCATACTCAACATTTGTGCTACTTTTAAAGCACTTCCTTTGAGTTTTTTTAAGCCATCATAAATATCTTCAGCATTGTCTTCATTTAGTTTTGCCTTCGCATCTTCTTCTGAAGTAACCATTTTATTACCATAATATTTGAGGTAATTCACGCCAACTTTTGCTCCAGTCTGAACCATTTTAGTAGCGCGTTGAATTTTTGATGTAGGTATTTTATCTATTGTTTTCATTTTTCGCTATTGATTTATCTTTGAACGTCAATTTTTCAAAGCCAATTATACCTTTGTCATGGTTTAATTTAATAGACTGTAAAGATAGGTAATATTTATTTTTGTCCAACTTATTATTTGTTAAAGATAAACAAAAATTACATTTATATGCAGTTAATTGAAGTTTGAATTGTTTTTTATACTTTTTTAAGTCGAGTTAAAGTATAATTTGGTTTTAAATCGATAAGAATAAAAGTGACTTTTTAGTTTATGAAGTGTCTTATTAGTGGATACACAACAAAAAATATTCCAAACTGAAAATGAAAAAACAACTTGTAACATTATTATTAATTTTCTTTGCAACTACTTCAATAGTTGCTCAATATGATAAAATCACTATAAATAATATTGAAATTTCAAATTTGAGTATTGATCAAGATATTTTTATTGATCAAGATTTTAAGCCTAATTTTCATATTAAGAATGTAGGAATGGAAAATACTATGTGTCTCATAGAAAAGCATAAAATACTAGAATATACATCTAGGAGGTTAAGAGTAAAGAATATTGTAAATTTTTTGAATAATTCAGAAAACAGAAATATTAATTTAACAGTTTTATGTTAGTAAAACTATAAAAATAAAAACCCGCAACATAAAAAACTCCTTAGATAAATTATCTAAGGAGTTTTTATTTTATTAGGTTGAAATATTACCGTCTTCTTTTCCTACTATCTGTATCACGTTTTCTTCCGAATCCTGATTTATTTACAGGCTTGTCAGATCTTTCTGATCTATCAGAACGGTCTGGTCTATCAGAAGATGATTTATCGCTTTTGAAAGGTTTTGATCTTCTTTCACCACCACTTCCTCTATGATTTCTTCCGCCATCACTACGACGTTTTCCTCCGTCACGACGTCTTCCGCCACGACTTCCAGCACGTTTCTTTTCAGTAATCTCTACATTTACGCCACGCCCTTCAAACGATACATCTCCATTTCTAGTAAATGCTGATAATACTTCTTTTGTATAATTCTTATCCAATTCAAAGAAAGAGAAGGTATCTAAAATTTCAATTTGCCCGATTTCAATATTCTTTGCAATTTCTTGTTCGTTTATCAATCCGATCAATCTTGCAGGATTCAATCTGTCTTTACGGCCTATATTGATAAAGAAACGATCCATGTTTTCTTCATTTCTTCTTGATCCACGACTACTTCTTTCTCCACGATCTCTATCACGACCTCTTGAAATATCATTTAAGTCATTAGCGTTTTCATAATAACTTAAGAATGTATTGAATTCTAATGATACGAATTTTTTAATTAATTCATCCCTATCTAGCCCTTCTAGTTTTTCATGAATAGCAGGTAAATGTTCATTAATCTGACTTTCATTTACTTCCGTATCAATTACTTTATCAATTAACTTAAGTAGTTGTTTTTTCAATATTTCTTTCCCATCAGGAACTTGTTTCTGAACAAAACTCTTTCCTATTATTCTTTCAATAGGAGATAATTTTCTTCTTTCTCCAGGAGATACTATTGCAATAGAAATTCCAGTGCTATTTGCTCTACCTGTTCTACCACTACGATGTGTGTAAGATTCAATTTGGTCAGGAAGTTTGTAATTGATTACATGTGTCAAGCTATCTACATCAAGGCCACGTGCAGCAACATCAGTTGCAACAAGTATCTGTAGACTTTTCTTACGAAATTTCTTCATTACAGTATCACGTTGAGTTTGAGATAACTCACCATGCAATGAATCTGCACTATAACCGTCTTGGATTAATTTATCCGCAACTTCTTGTGTTTCACGTCTTGTTCTACAGAAAATAATTCCATAGATATCAGGATTGATGTCTGCAATACGTTTTAATGCATGGTATCTATTTCGGTCAGTTACTACGTAATATTCATGTGTTACTTGGTCTGATCCTGAATTGCGCTTTCCTGCATCGATCTGTAAGGGATCATTCATATAGTTTCTTGCAATTCTATCTACTTCTCTAGGGAAGGTTGCAGAGAATAATAAAGTTTGTTTATCGTCTGGTGTCACTTCAAGAACTTGATCTAGTTCGTCTTTGAAACCCATATTCAGCATTTCATCAGCCTCATCTAGAACCAACCAATTTACTGAATTAAGAATCAATTTTTTCCTCTTTATTAAATCGACTGTTCTTCCTGGAGTTCCAACAACAATCTGTACACCACGTTTTAATTTACGAATCTGTTCATTGATATCAGAACCACCGTAAACGGCTGCTACTCTGAATCCTTTAAGGTTGGTTGAGAATTCCTCAATATTTCTAGCAATCTGAATGGCTAGTTCACGAGTAGGAGATAAGATAATTGCCTGAACTTGGTTGTTATCTAAATCTATTTTTTCTAAAATAGGCAAACTAAAAGCCGCAGTTTTACCTGTTCCGGTCTGTGCAAATGCTTTTAAATCTTGATTGGATGCAATTACTTGTGGAATTGCTTTTTCTTGAATTTCCGTAGGTTTTTCATAACCTAAATCGGTTAGGGCATTAATTATTTCAGATTTAAGCCCTAAATCTTTAAATGTTGACATTGTCTATGTTTAATGACCCATAGACGCGCCCGCACCTATAAATCTGTTTTTCAGGGTGCAAAAGTAGTGTTAATTTGATAAGTACTACTATGATAGTACTTTTATTTCAATAATGAATGTTTTTAAGCCTTGTATAGTGCAGCGTTTATATTCATTCCTGCTCCTACAGAAGCAAATACGATGTTGTCGCCTTTTTTAATTTCGTTGGGTTCAAATTCTCCTTTTAAGATAAGATCAAGTAAGGTAGGAACTGTAGCAACTGATGAATTTCCAAGCCATGAAATTGTCATTGGCATGATATTCTCAGGTACTTCCATATCGTACAGTTTATAAAGTCGATCTATAATAGCATCATCCATCTTACCATTGGCTTGATGAATTAAAATCTTATCAACTTTATTTAAGTGCATTCCATTTTTATCAAGGCAAGCCTTTATAGCTCCAGGAACAGTTTCTAGTGCGTATTGGTATAATTTTCTACCATACATTTTCATGTATAGATTGGTATCTTCTTTACCATTAGGATGACAAGATTCTCCCATATAAAGCATGTATGCGTGCGTTTCTGTATCAGATCGAGTCTTATGTGCAAGAATTCCTATTGGAGTTTCACTTTCTTTTGCTTCAAGAATCGTGGCACCTGCACCATCAGAATACAACATGCTATCTCTATCATAAGGGTCATATACTCTTGATAATACTTCAGCACCGATCACCAATATTTTTTTAGCATCTCCAGATTTAATAAAATAATCTGCTTGAATAATTCCTTGTAGCCATCCAGGACAGCCAAAAGGTAAATCATATGCCACTGTTTCTGGGTTTTTTATGCCTAATTTATGTTTGACCTTTGCAGCAAGAGTTGGAAGCATGTTCAGTTGAACTAATCCATTACTTTTTATATCTCCAAAATTATGAGCAACAATAACATAATCCAATGTTTCTCTATCAATACCAGAAGAAGTAAGTGCGTCTTCAGCAGCCATATGCGCTATATCTGAAGTCATTAAGTCATCAGTTACATATCGGCGTTCTTTGATTGTCGTGATTTCTTCTAATTTGTCAACAGTATATTGATTGGGCTTGGTCATTGCATTACCATTGGCATCGAAGAATTCTTTACTTACGAAATCTTGATTTGTAATACGTCTTGTAGGAATGTATTTTCCTGTTCCTGTGATAATACTATAAAATGCTTTGCTCAATGGGATTTATTTAAAATAAAAAAGTGTTTTGTTATTGAATCCAAAGATAGATATTAAAAGTTATTTGTAATCTTGTATTTACAAGAAAAGTTAATTTATTGTAAATATCACAATAAAGGTAATTTTATAAGTCGTCAGTAAAGTGTTTTCTTATTTTTTCTTTAGAAAATTTATCAATATTATAATTTTTTGATTTGTTTATGGGTACAGAAAGTGATTTCCATTCATTACTTTTCAACATTCTTCCGATATAAACTAGTTGTCCAACATGATAGGAGTAATGTGAAAGTTGTCTATTAATGGCTTCAGTAATCGTATGTCCTTGATTTCTGATGTAAATAATTTCTTCTATATCTTTTTCTTCTAATGAATTGATTGCATCAAATAAACATGTCCACCCTATTTTCCAAGCAACTAACATTTCTTCCAAGGACCCATATGTATCTTCAAATTCTGTATCTCGATTTCTCCATTCTTTTTCTCCATCCTCTGTGCGAAAATTGGTCCAACGAGATAGCATATTCCCAACCATATGTTTTACAACAATAGCAATGCTATTGGATTGATCATTGTATTGCCAATGGATATCTTTATCAGAAAGTTGTGAAAAAGTATTTTCGCCTAGATTTTTATAATAGGTAAATTGTTTATCTATACTTTCTAGATAATTATTTTTCATTGTCTGCTTTGACAAATTTTATGGATGTTGTATTGACACAATAACGCTTACCTGTAGTTTCTCTTGGACCATCATCAAAAATATGCCCTAAGTGTCCGTCACAGGCTTTGCAAGTAATTTCAGTACGAATCATTCCGAGAGTTGAATCTCTCGTGAATTCAACCGTTCCATCGATTGCATCGTCAAATGATGGCCATCCACAATGACTTTCGTATTTACTTCCTGACTCAAACAATTGTGTATTACAAGCAGCACATACATACGTACCTTTTTCAAAATGTTTGGTGTAGCCTCCATTTCCTGGCCTATCAGTTCCTTTTTCTCTTAGAATATGATATTGTTCAGGCGTCAGAATTTCTTTCCATTCTTTTTCAGTTTTTGCCATAGTAGTTGTCTTAGTTTCTTTTTTTAGGAGTGTTTTTTTTTCTTGAGCAATTGAAGTACAATTTACGGAAAAAAGTGCAATTAAAATTAAAAAGAATCCTTTCATGAGTTATAAAATTTACGGTTTAATTCTTTTGACGTAATGCAATTTAAGAACTAACATTATAAATAAGTATTTTTTGGTATAAATTTTGAAGTTAATAGTAGAAATCGTAATTTTAAAATTAATTAATAAAATAGAATCATGAAAAAAATCATCTCACTAGCAATAGTAACCTTATTCTTAATCAGTTGTAGTACAGTTCCTATCACTGGTAGAAAAAGAATAAATCTTGTAAGTGATGCTCAAATATTACCTACTAGTTTTGCACAATATGAAGGGTTTCTTAAAGAAAATAAATTATCGTCCAAAAGTCAAAACGCTAGAGAAGTTCAAGATGTCGGGATAAAAATATCAAGAGCAGTAGATCGTTTTATGCGTGCTAATGATATGATTTCTGAAGCCAATAGTTACCGTTGGGAATTCAATTTAATTGAAGATCCTACTGTAAATGCTTGGTGTATGCCTGGAGGAAAAGTAGTCTTTTACGAAGGAATTCTTCCAATATGTGATAATACCAATGGTGTTGCAGCAGTTATGGGACATGAAGTCGCACATGCATTTGCCAAGCATGGACAGGAACGTATGTCTTCAGGGATGTTACAACAACTTGGAGGTGTTGCAGTTGCTGTAGGAACAGCAAATAAAGATCCTAGAGCAAGGCAAATATGGAATCAAGCTTTTGGAATAGGTTCATCATTAGGAATGCTAGCATTTAGCAGAACACATGAAACGGAGGCTGACAAACTAGGAATGGTATTTATGATAATGGCAGGATATCAACCTGAAGAAGCTATAAACGTATGGGTACGAATGAGCCAAAGGGCAAATTCAGGACAAGCGCCACCAGAATTTTTAAGTACACATCCTTCTAATCAGACTAGAATTGCGAATCTTAAAAAATACCTTCCTACTGCAATAGCGAATGCTAAGAAATTCAATACAATTGCAGCACAAAAACAACAGCAAGCAAGAACTCTAGGGAAGTAGTTCTTTCAAAAAGTAAATATTTAGTATATTGAGCCGTTCAAATTCTTGAACGGCTTAATTTTTTATAGAATGTTACAAAAAGGAGACAAGAAACTTATTAATGGTTGGGCTTTTTATGATTGGGCAAATTCTGTTTATTCGTTAGTAATTGCTACAGCAGTATTCCCTATTTATTACGAGTCTATTACTTCTTTTGATGGAGGGATTGTAAGTTTTTTAGGAACAGATTGGTACAATACAACTCTACTATCTTATGCATTGGGTTTTTCATTTTTAATAGTAGCATTTTTATCACCGATACTCTCAGCAATAGCAGATTATACAGGAAATAAAAAGCGGTTTATGCAGTTTTTTTGTTTGCTTGGATCATTATCAGTCATGTCTTTATTCTTTTTCACAGGAAAAGAAAATATATGGATTGGAATTGTATTTACTATACTTGCAAGTATAGGCTTTTGGGGAAGTATCGTTTTTTACAATGCATATTTACCTGAAGTTGCTGAACCCAAGGATCAAGATAGAGTGAGTGCTAAAGGCTTTATGCTTGGATACATCGGATCAGTACTATTATTGGCATTTAATTTATCGATGGTTATGAAACCCGAAATGTACGGAATTACTGATAGTACATTACCAGCAAGAATTTCATTTTTAACTGTTGGTATATGGTGGTTGGGGTTCGCACAAGTTACTTTTAATAGATTGCCTAATGATCCTTTTAAAAGAAAACCTGAAAAAGATTATATTTTTAAGGGATTTAGAGAATTAAAAATAGTATTCAATGAGATTAAACAACAACGAGAATTAAAAATATTATTGATTTCTTTTTTTCTATATAGTATAGGTGTTCAGACTATAATATTACTTGCTTCTACTTTTGGTATTAAGGATTTAGGATTGGAAACAAGCAATTTAATCATTACAATATTATTGATCCAATTGGTAGGAATTTTAGGCGCATTTCTATTTTCAAGACTTTCAGAGAAAATAGGAAATATTAAAGCATTAAAGACAACTATTTTAATATGGGCATTTGCATGTTTTGGCGCATTTTTATTGCAGAAAGATGATCCAATTGTATATCTTAAGTTTTATGCTTTAGGAGGGTTTTTAGGATTGGTATTGGGAGCAATACAGACCTTGTCGAGATCTACCTATTCTAAAATGCTTCCTGATGAAACAGAAGATCATGCAACTTATTTTAGTTTTTATGATGTAACAGAGAAACTTGCTCTTGTTCTTGGATTAACACTTGCTGGAATAGTTACTTCTTACACCAATTCATTGAGATTGTTTATTTTAATTCTTTCTGTTTTCTTTATAGCAGGATTTATTGTATTGAGTTTTATGAATAAAACAAAGTATGTTAAATAAATTTACATTTCAAGAGCGCTATCAAAATAAATACTAGTAGTGAACAATAAAAAAAATTTAGATTTTCTCTTATAAAATAGGTTTAGACAACTTTATTTTTTCTCATTTTCATATTTATAGCTTCAACACCAAGTGAAAAAGCAATGGTGAAATACAAGTATCCTTTTGGGATAATTCCAACTTTCTGTCCAAAAATTTCAAGATGTGCCATATGAGCACCTTCTGAAATTAAAATAAATCCAATTAGAATTAAAAAAGACAATCCTAGCATCTGAACAGTAGGATGTTTTGTGACAAATTTACTTACTGGATTGGCAAACAATAACATTACAACCATCGATAGAACAACAGCAATTACCATAACGACCAATGCTTCATCAACTGCAGTATCAGGCTTATTAATTCCTGTAGTCATTCCTACAGCGGTTAATATTGAATCAAATGAGAATACAATATTGATCAATGTAATCTGAACAATAGCATTGGATAACGTATAAGTTTTTTTATTTTCACCTTCTATTTCATGATCTTCAATACCTTCCATTTTATGATGAATTTCTTGGGTACTTTTATACAGCAAGAAAAGTCCTCCAGCGAGCATGATGATACTCTGACCAGTAACTCCGACTTTCAACCAAGAGGTTTCTACATGTATGAATGAAGATTGCATCGCTACTAAATAGGATATTCCAAATAGTAAAATTACACGTAATACCATTGCCAATATCAGTCCAATATTGGTTGCTTTTTTTTGTAATTCTACGGGTAATTTACTTGCTGCTATTGAGATAAAAATGATATTATCAATTCCTAATACAATTTCTAAAAACACCAGTGTAAGGATGGCTACCCATATTTCTGGTTGTAAAAACATTTCTAACATTATTCTGAAATTTTAGTTACGGTTCCTGTTTGTTTAAAATTAGAACCTTCATAATTGGCTTTAAAAATATAAGAACTTCCTTTTATTCCTGTGATTTTGACAAAAAAACGAGTGCTATCTAGTTTGCTCTTTGGATTTTTTTTGGATAATATATATTCAAAATTTGATTTCCACTTTATTTCAAATGTATCTTTCTTAAAATTATAAGTTTCAACTTGAATAGAATCATTTCTTACTGCTATTGATGTTGCATTAGAATCATCTAGAAAAGTTTCAAAAGTTCCAGTTTTAAAATCTTGAATCGATAAATTAGTACCATTTTCACATGATACTACTATAGAAATAAGTAAAAATAAAACCAGAATTTTCTTCATATATAGTATTAAATACCAGTGTAATTACTTGGAGTGATTACTTTTAATTCATTTTTAATTTCGTCAGAAACTTCGAGTGTGTCAATAAATTGAGCAATGGATTGCTGTGTTATTTTTTCATTGGTACGAGTTAATCCTTTCAACGCTTCATAAGGATTGGGATATGCTTCACGTCTCAAGATTGTCTGAATTGCTTCTGCAACTACCGCCCAATTATTTTCAAGATCGATGGCAAATTTCTCTTTGTTGATCAACAACTTATTCAACCCCTTTAAGGTAGAGGCAAATCCAATAATGGTATGACTTATAGGAACTCCAATATTTCTTAATACTGTTGAATCTGTCAGGTCACGTTGCAATCTAGAAATGGGTAGTTTAGCCGATAGATGTTCTAATAAAGCATTGGCCATTCCAAGATTTCCTTCCGAATTTTCAAAATCGATAGGATTTACTTTATGAGGCATCGCAGAAGAACCTACTTCCCCTTTTTTAATTTTTTGTTTGAAATAATCAGTAGACACATAGGTCCATATATCCCTATCTAAATCTATTAAAATCGTATTGATACGCTTGAGTGCGTCAAAGATTCCTGCAAGATGATCGTAATGCTCTATCTGAGTTGTAGGAAATGAATGGTGTAATCCTAGATTCTTTTGAACAAATTGCGTTCCGAATGCTTTCCAATCTTGCGTAGGATACGCAACTTTATGAGCATTGAAATTTCCGGTTGCTCCACCAAATTTTGCCGCATGAGGAATTAATTTTAACCCTTTCAATTGTTGATTGATTCGCTCAACGAATACATATATTTCTTTTCCTAATCTTGTAGGAGATGCAGGTTGCCCATGAGTTCTTGCAAGCATTGGAATGTCTTTCCATTCGTCAGAAAGAGAAGAAAGTTTCTCAACCAATTCTTCTAATTGTGGATAATACACATCCATAAGAGCATCTTTTAAAGATAGAGGAATCGCTGTATTGTTAATATCTTGGGAAGTCAATCCGAAATGAATAAACTCTTTATAGGCTTCTAGATTTAGCGTGTCAAATTTTTCTTTGATAAAATATTCTACCGCTTTTACATCGTGATTCGTTATTTTTTCAATGTCTTTAATCTTCTGAGCATCTGAATCAGAAAAATCTATATAAATTTTTCTCAGTGAAGAATAAACTTCTTTGTTAAAAGAAGATACTTGTGGAAGTGGAATCTCACATAATGCAATGAAATACTCAATTTCAACTTTCACTCTGTATTTAATCAACGCTTTTTCCGAAAAATAAGGAGCAAGGCTATCAACTTTATTTCTATAACGTCCATCGATAGGAGAAATAGCATTCAATGTATTTAAAGTCATCTGTAGTATTGTTATCTAATTTTGCAAAAGTACTATATAGACCTGAAATAGACCAATATTTGGATGCTAAAAAACGGGTCAATTATCGACTTCCTTTTTGAGTCTTTTCAGATTTTTTTTACCTCTAGCTTTATATGCAGGACTTCCATTAGAAATTTCTTGTTCTAGAATCAAGTATAGTTCCTTATGAACCCATGGATTTTCTTTGCCAAAAATATATAAAGTATCCATTGTATATGCTTTTACAGCAACCTTCTGATCAGAAATTAACCAATCAAATCCTGTTGTAATTACCTTTTCAATATGTGTTTTTTTCAAATGTTTTTTAATTTCCACAGAATTTTTAGAATTGTAAGTAATTGCCAATAGTTCACATATCTTTGACATTGGACGTACAATGCTGTCGTGGGAAACAGATCCTATATTTTCTGTAAAGTAGTCTAGATGAGGATATATCAATTCTAGTTTTTTTCTCAATACAAAATCAAGTACCCATGATATTCTTACACAAGCCGTATTAGATTTATCAAATGCGATTTCAAGTAACTGCCTAAATAAATGGGGGTTTTCCAACACCAATTGAGCATACCTTAATCGATATTCACGATACGAAGTAACTTTCGTATTGATAAGTTCAGTCAATTCTTGCACATTCATATATCAAAAATACAAATTTATGTGTACTTTTATTTTTTAAAACATATCCATGAAAAGAAAAATAGGCCTGTTGCTCATCATAGCATTTATCGTTATTCAATTTATTCCAGTAACCCTTAATCAATCAGAAATTGTTCCAAAAGAAGATTTTATTGAAGTTATGAAACCTTCTGATGAAATTGCGTTGTTGATTACATCTTCTTGTTATGATTGCCATTCAGACAATACTGTATATCCTTGGTATGACAAGGTTGCTCCAGTTTCTTGGTGGATCAACCATCATATAGAAGAAGGAAAAGAAGAATTGAATTTTTCTGCTTGGGATTCCTATTCTGATAAAAGAAAGAAGCATAAGTTGGAAGAAATTGTAGAAATGATTGAGGAAAAAGAAATGCCT
Organism: uncultured Flavobacteriaceae bacterium; assembly: GCA_905479835.1. GTDB lineage: Bacteria > Bacteroidota > Bacteroidia > Flavobacteriales > Flavobacteriaceae > Urechidicola. The sequence goes on along the minus strand of CAJQNZ010000013.1, from coordinate 43,677 downwards.
TTAAAAAGTTATTTAATTACACATCGAGATGCTGAATTGTCTAACCAAGAGATAGAAATATTAAAAAATTGGATAGAAACAATAAAATAGGAATGATTGTTGTTTTATAGAAGAGACTGAAGTCTTAAAACAAATAATTTTAATGGGTAAATTATCAATTCAATTCGTAAGTTTTCTTTTCTTTTTTTCTGCATTTGCACAAGAAGAAGTGAATCAGTTCAATGCTCAGGGAGAACGAATAGGAGTATGGGAAAAATACTACAATAACAATAGAATTCGTTACCAAGGACAATTCGAAAAAGGTAAAGAAATAGGTGTTTTTAAGTTTTATTCTATGGTCTCTTCAGATCATCCAATACTTATAAAAACGTTTTCTCCAACAAGTCAAGAAGCGCAAGTGCAATTTTATTCTTTGGAAGGAGTTCTTGAAAGTGAAGGGAGAATGATAGGGAAGGAGCGAATCGGAAAATGGATTTACTATAATAATAAAAAAAATATTATTGCTGAAGAGTCCTATGAAAACGGAAAACTATCAGGTGAATATAAAATCTTTTATTCCAATGGAAAACTTACTGAAATCTCCCATTTTAAAAATGGTAAATTACACGGTAATAGCAAGCGATATTCAGATACTGGAATTTTACTAGATAACTTAACCTATGAAAATGGAGAGATTCATGGAGAAGCCATTTATTATGATGGAAATGGAAAAGTAAGACAAAGGGGATTGTATGAACATGATTTAAAAGTTGGTGTTTGGGAATTCTTTACAGACGGCGAACTTTCCAAAGCTGTTCAAGTGAAATCGGTACCGATTAAAGGAGATTAAGTTATTTTTTAGATTTATCTACTATGGTTACTACTCTACATCAATCTTTTTCCCAATTCATTGTACGCTCAACTGCTTTTTTCCAATTTTTATATAATTTTTTTACTTTGTCGATAGGCATCGTAGGATTAAATACTTGAATTTGTTTTTCATTATTTAAATTGGATTGTTGATAAAGTCCGACTGTTATTCCTGCTAGATATGCGGCGCCAAGAGCAGTAGACTCAGTGTTTTCTGGACGTTCTACCTTACAATTTAAAATGTCTGATTGAAACTGCATTAAAAAATTATTGGCACATGCGCCTCCATCTACTTTTAAAGTTGTAATCGTAGTTTTACAATCTTCTTGCATAGCAATAATTAAATCTTTCGATTGATAAGCAAGAGACTCTAAAGTTGCTTTAACAAGATGTTCTTTACCAGTATCTCTAGTCAGTCCAAAAATAGCTCCACGAGCATACATATCCCAATAAGGCGCTCCTAATCCTGCAAATGCTGGCACAACATAAACAGAATTATCATCTGTCAGTTGGGCTGCAATAGGTTCACTTTCTTGTGCTGTTTTTATCAGCTGTAATCCATCTCGGAGCCATTGTATGGCAGCTCCAGCTATAAACACACTTCCTTCGAGTGCGTAATACACTTTATCATCAATTCCCCATGCTATCGTTGTAAGTAATCCGTTATCCGAATATTGTGGTTTTTCTCCAGTATTCATTAAAAGAAAGCAACCTGTTCCGTAGGTGTTCTTTGCTTCTCCTTTATTAAAACATGCTTGACCGAACAATGCTGCTTGTTGGTCACCAGCAATTCCTCCAATTGGAATTGATGTGTTTTCATAACGATAATTACCAAAAAGATGGCTAGAAGGCATTACTGAAGGTAACATATTTTTTGGTATGTCAAGAGCATCTATTAATGTTTCATCCCATTCTAACGAATTGATATTAAAAAGTAAAGACCTAGAAGCATTGGAATAATCAGTTGCATGTACTTTTTGATCTGTTAAGTTCCATAAAAGCCACGTATCAATTGTTCCAAATAACAATTCTCCATTTTTTGCTAGAGTTCTTGCTCCTTCAACATTGTCAAGGATCCATTTGATTTTTGTACCGGAAAAGTAAGAGTCAAGCACCAGACCTGTATTTTTTCTGACATAAGTTTCAAGCCCTTTTTCTTTTAGATTTTCACAGATAGATGCCGTACGTTTATCTTGCCACACGATGGCATTGTAAATAGCAATTCCAGTTGTTTTATTCCATACAACAGTGGTCTCTCTCTGATTGGTAATTCCTATTCCAGCAATTTCTTCCGGATGGATGTTATTCTTTAAAAGAAGGTTTTTAAAGGTTGCCAGTTGAGAATCAATAATCTCTTTAGGATTGTGTTCAACCCAACCAGAATGAGGAAAAATCTGCTGAAACTCTTGTTGTTCAATGGCGATTTGATGTCCTTTTCTATCAAATAAAACGGAACGCGAACTAGTCGTTCCTTGGTCTAAAGCAATAATGTATTTTTTCTGCATTTTAATTCTGATAATATTGGGCAATTTACAATTTTTTTATGTCCAAATAAGTAGAATAATAATTTGCAAAACCACTTGCTAATTAAGTTAATAACTGTATATTTGCACCCTTTAAAAGTAAAACTTAAAACAATAATTATGAATCATTACGAAACTGTTTTCATTTTGAATCCCGTTTTATCTGATACTCAGATAAAGGAAGCAGTAAAGAAGTTCGAGGACTATCTTGTTTCCAAAGGTGCCGAAATGATCCACAAAGAAGATTGGGGCTTAAAAAAATTAGCCTATCCAATCCAACACAAAAAGAGTGGTTTTTACCACTTATTTGAATTCAAATTAGCAGGTGAAGAGATCGCTGCATATGAGCTAGAATTCAGAAGAGATGATAGTATTATGCGCTATTTAACTGTTCGATTGGATAAACATGCTGCTGCTTGGGCTGAAAAGAGAAAAGCAAGAGTAAAAACACCTAAAAAATAAGTTATGGCTAGTATAGAACAATCAGCAAAAGGAGGAAAGCAAGGTGAAGTTAGATACCTTACTCCATTAGATATTGAAACTAAAAAAGAAGATAAATACTGTCGTTTTAAAAAGAATGGTATCAAGTATATCGATTTTAAAGATGCAGACTTCTTGATGTATTTAGTAAATGAACAAGGTAAAATTTTGCCAAGACGTTTAACAGGTACTTCATTGAAATACCAAAGAAAAGTGTCAGTTGCTATTAAAAGAGCAAGACATTTAGCATTAATGCCATACGTTGGTGATTTATTAAAATAAAACAGAACAAAACATGGAACTTATATTAAAACAAGACGTTGAAAACGTAGGATTTAAAGATGATGTTGTTACTGTTAAAAATGGTTACGGACGTAACTTTTTAATTCCTCAGGGTGTTGCAGTAATCGCAACTTCATCAGCAAAAAAAGTATTGGCAGAAACTTTAAAGCAACGTGCTTTTAAAGAAGAAAAATTAATAAAAGATGCAACTAAAGTAGCGGATGCTATTAAAGCATTGGAAATTAAAATTTCTGCTAAAACTGGAGAAGGAGATAAACTATTTGGATCTGTAAATAATATTAATGTAGCTGAAGCTCTTGAGGCTGCTGGACATTCTATTGATAAGAAATTTATCAAAGTTGAAGGTGGTAACGTTAAGAGATTAGGTAAATACAATGCAACTGTGAGATTGCACAGAGCAGTTATTGTTGAAATGACATTTGATGTTATTGAAGAATCAAAATAATCAATAACTTAATCAGTTAATGAAAACACAAAACCACAATTTAATTGTGGTTTTTTTTATTTGATCATAGATGAAGTATAGACAATTAACCAAAGAGCAATTTGAAGAATTGCATGAAGAATTTGCAGTCTTTTTAGCAGCACAGCAAGTAGATGCAAAAGAATGGGTTGAAATGAAGAATAACAAACCTGAAGTTGCAGAAGAAGAAATGAACTTATTCAGTGATGTAGTATGGGATAGAGTGTTGTCCAAAGCCAAGTATCTTGAGCATTTTTCTTCCAATTCTTTAAACCTTTTTCGCTGTGATAACGAGTCAATCTCTAGAATAGTTGTTGAAATTGAAAAAGAAGGAATTGATTTATTGAAAAAAGAAGATTTTGATTGGTTTGCCAATAATTCTTCTGATGATTCTATAGAATATTTTAAAGGACAAAAACCATATTTGAAAGAGCGAAATTTAGAAATATTTGACCTGATAGAAAAGGGAAGCGTGGTTTCTAGTGGTGAATTATATGAGGCTATATTCAAACTCATCTCGTAAAATTATAAAACAGTCTATTAGAGCCTTTCGGTAGCACTCAGATAAATTCTTTCGAGAACTAGTTCTTTATATCTTCACTGCGCTCGATATGACAAGTTTTTCAATATATTTGTGTATGGATAAAATTCTTACCCAACATTACTCTGATTATATTTCTCCTTTTCTTACGGATCGGAGAAAAGAACTGTTTGACAAGATTTTAAACCAACGCACCAAACATTTTACGGTAATTCTTGAAGATTTATATCAGATACACAATACAAGTGCAGTTGTACGAAGTTGTGATATTTTCGGGATTCAAGATGTACATATTATTGAGAATAAGTACAATAGTTATATGTCCAATCAAGTTGGGAAAGGCTCACAGAAATGGGTAGATTTTCATCATTACCGAAGCAAGCAACACAATACTCAAGATTGTATTGATGCAATTAAAAGTCAAGGATATCAATTAATTGCGACAACGCCTCATAATGATTCATGCTTGATTCAAGATTTTGATATTAGCAAGAAATCAGCATTTGTGTTTGGAGTAGAAAAAGAGGGAGTTTCTGATATGATGATGGAACAAGCGGATGGATTCTTAAAAATTCCGATGGTAGGATTTACGGAGAGTCTCAATATATCGGTTGCTGCTGCAATTGTACTACAATCTACAACAGACAGATTAAGAGGATCAACTATCGATTGGAAATTGACAGAAGAGGAAATGAGAGTCAAAAAAATTGATTGGATGGAGAAGACCATAAAGAGTATTGAGAAGATTCAGGAGCGATATAAGCAGGAATTTTAACAACACTCACTATCCTTTGATCCAGTCAATGGACAAATCAATACCGCTACAATTGCTCCTAAGATTGGAGCAACGATATACAACCAGATTTCTTGAAAATTTCCGGATGCTAATGCAGGAGCAATGCTTCGTGCAGGATTCATAGAAGCGCCAGTAATTGGTCCAAAAACCAATGCTTCAATCAGTACGATTCCTCCAATTGCAATCGCAGCCATGGTTCCAGTTTCTATGGAACCTGAAGAAACTTTTAATATCACTAGCATTAAAATTAAGGTCAATAAAAATTCTAAGATAAAACTCTGTAACCACCCATCTGAAGGGATGGTGTTTCCGTACAATGCTAAATTTGGGAATAATAATTTCAACGTAAAACTTGCTGCAATTCCTCCAAGAATTTGAAATAAAATATAAGGCGCTACTTCTTTCTTTTCAAATCTCCCTGCAACTACAAATCCTATTGTAACTGCTGGATTGATATGTGCTCCTGATGTATCTCCAAATGCATAAATCATTGCCATTACTACAACTCCAAATGCAATTGCAATTCCTACAACACCTATGGAACTATGGATTGAGTCTACAACCATTGCACCAGTTCCGAAAAAAACCAATGCATACGTTCCTATAAATTCGGCAATGTATCTCTTCATTTATTTTAAAATAACATCATGAATAGTGGAAATACTATCACATTTTTTAATAATTATAGAAATTTTCTTTTGATTTGGTTTCCCATCAATTAGATAAGTTTTACAAGGTTTTTCTCTTGGAAGGCTATTTTTAAAATCGATATTTCCATACATCAATATTTGATTTATTTCAGAAGTATCTATATTATTTTGAAGCAAACTTTCAGAAGCTTTTGCCGTATATAAAAGTCCATCATTTCTGATGTCTTTTAAAACACGAGCATTCGGTAAATAATCGAAAGAGACATTTTTCTTTTCCCAAATAAAATAGACGAAAATTGAGCCGATTAATATGCCAAATCCGAAGTATGCAATTCTATGAACTAGTTTCATGAGTTATTCTTATAAAATCAAAAGGTTGATATCTCTATACGGAAGACCAAACCAATCCGCAACAGATTTATTAGTCAAAATTCCGTGGTAAAAATACATCCCTTTTTGCAGACTTCTATCAAATCGTACTGCATTTTCAAATCCACCTTCTTCTGCAATATTTAATAAATATGGAGTAAATATATTACTAATTGATACTGAGGCTGTTCTTGAGTATCTTGAAGGAATATTTGGTACACAGTAATGAATTACACCATGTTTTTCAAATGTTGGTTTTTTATGAGTAGTCACTTCCGAAGTTTCGAAACATCCACCACGATCGATACTTACATCTACAATAACAGCACCTTCTTTCATCTTTTCTACCATTGATTCACTTACGATAACAGGAGATCGAGTTGTTCCTCTGATGGCTCCAATTGCGATATCACAGCGCATCAAGGCTTTTTGCAAAGTTTTTGGCTGAATGGTTGAAGTGTAAATTAATGATCCCAGACCAGATTGTAGATTTCTCAATTTTGATAATGAATTGTCAAATACTTTTACTCTTGCGCCCAATCCTAATGCTGATCTTGCAGCAAACTCTGCGACAGTCCCTGCGCCTAATATCACAACATCAGTTGGTGGAACTCCACTGATATTTCCTAGCAACATTCCTTGTCCATCTTTATTGGAACTCATAATTTCACTAGCAATCAAGATAGAAGCTGTTCCAGCTATTTCACTCAATGATTTTACAACAGGATAGGTTTCTTGTTCGTCTTGAATAAAGTCAAACGCAACTGCGGTAATTCTTTTTTTTGCTAATGATTCAAAATATTTTTTGGATTGAGTTTTTAATTGTAGTGCGGAGAAGAGGGCACTCTGAGGATTCATTAGATCTATTTCACTCTCTGAAGGAGGAGAAACTTTTAAAACGATATTACATCCAAATGCCTCTTTTGCATCATAAGAGATTTTGGCTCCTGCTTCTGAATAATCTTTATCAGAAAAATTGGATCCTATACCTGCACCAGTTTCTAGTACAACTCTGTGTCCATGAACACTTAATGCTGCAACAGCATCAGGAGTTAAGCATATGCGTTTCTCTTGTGAAGATGATTCTTTTGGAATTCCGATTAATAATTCCCCTTTTTTACGTGCAATTTCAAGCATTTCAGCTTGTGGCATTAATTGTTCTTTACTGAACGGTGAAGTAGTTTTTTTACTCATCAGTAGTTATTTCTATGGTTCGTTGTTCGTTATCATTTATAGTAATTGTAACGATAACAGATTCTAAAGGTAGTAAATTTTCTACTTTTTCTCCCCATTCTATAAAACACCAAGCGTCACTATCGAAATAATCTTCAATTCCTATGTCATATGCTTCCTCTTCAGAATTGATACGATAAAAGTCAAAATGGTAGATCAGATCATTATTCTTTGAAAAATATTCATTGACCAATGAAAATGTAGGCGAATTGGCAACATCTTCAACACCAAGTTGCTTAACAATTTCTTTAATAAGTGTTGTTTTTCCTGCACCCATTTTACCATTAAATAAAATGGTTTTATGGGTAGCATGTTCTATTATTTTACTTGCAATTTCAGGAAGTTTGTCAAGCGAGTAATTTTGTGTCATTAGATTATTTTGGTTCTAAAACAGCACAAGGAATTACCATTTCTTCTAATGATATTCCTCCATGTTGATAGGTGTTTTTATAATATTTAACAAAATGATTGTAATTATTGGGATAGGCAAAAAACAAATCCTCTTTTGCAAAAATAAACGAACTATTCATATGAATCGTTGGTAAAAAAATATCTTTAGGATTTTGTACATAAAAAACTTCTTTATCATTGAAAGAAAGGCTTTTTCCAGTTTTGTATCGAAGGTTTGAACTGATGTTTTTATCTCCTATAACTTTGGATGGAACTTTGGAATTTATAGTTCCATGATCTGTTGTAATAATTAGTTTTTGACCCATTTCTTGAGCCTTTTGAATGATTGATAATAAAGGAGAATTTTTAAACCAACTTACTGTTAATGATCGATATGCCTTATCGTCATCAGCCAATTCTTTGATAACTTCCATTTCAGTTTTCGAATGTGAAAGCATATCAACAAAATTATATACAACTACTGTAAGGTCATTTTCTTTAGTCCCTTTATAAGAATCTGCTAATTGTTTTCCTGCTTTTAAATTGGTGATTTTATAATACTCATGTTTTAAATCCATTCCCAATCTTTTTATCTGTGCAGCTAAAAATTCTTTTTCATATAAATTCTTTCCTCCTTCATCTGTATCATTTTTCCAATATTCTGGATGTACCTTTTCCATTTCTGAAGGCATGAGTCCAGAAAATATAGCATTACGAGCATATTGAGTTGCCGTCGGTAAAATACTATAGTAAGAAGTTTCTTTAGTTTTCTTATAATAATCTGAAATTAAAGGCTCAATAGTTCTCCATTGATCATACCGTAAGTTGTCAATTACTACAAGAAGTGTTCCATTGGTTGGGCTTAAATTGGGAACAATAAAATCTTTAAATAATGTATGAGATAATATTGGCTTGTCATCTTCGTGTAGCCAATCTGTGTAGTTTTTTTTGACAAATTTAAAGAACTGTGTGTTTGCCTCTTGTTTTTGACTTTCAAGAATTTCGATCATTCCTTGATCGTTTATATTTTCTAGTTCTATTTCCCAATACACTAATTTTTCATACAATTCAGCCCATTCTTCATAAGAATTGACCATTGATAAATCCATGGCTATTTTTCTAAATTCTTGCTGGTAATTGGAAGTAGTTTTTTCAGAAATCAATCTTGAATGATCGAGATTCTTTTTTAAACTTAATAAAATCTGATTTGGATTTACAGGTTTTATAAGATAATCAGCAATTTTATTTCCAATAGCATCTTCCATGATGTATTCTTCTTCACTCTTGGTAATCATAATGACAGGAAGATTGGCATTCTTGGATTTAATTTCAGTCAGTGTTTCCAACCCTGAAATTCCAGGCATATTTTCATCCAATAATACAATGTCATAATTTTCCTGCTGAACCATATCAATGGCATCTGCTCCATTATTACAAGTACTCACTTTATAATTTTTCTTTTCAAGGAAAACAATGTGTGGTTTTAATAAATCAATTTCATCATCCACCCATAAAATATGTATATTGCTCATAGTAATTCTTATCTTTGTATTAAATTCATAAAGTTTAAAAGTCTATTTCGGTTTTAAAAAAACCTCTCGACTGTGATCGAGAAGACAAAGTAGTATTAAAATGTCAGGTCGAGCGCAGTAGAGATCTCATTTAACAATAAATTATCATTTTGGCTGGAAAAAAAACGAATAAACTCAAAATATTAAACGATCCAATTTACGGTTTTATTACTATTCCTAACGCATTAATTTTTGATTTAATAGAACACCCTTATTTTCAGCGATTAAGAAGAATTTCGCAAATGGGAATGTCCAATATGGTGTATCCTGGAGCCAATCACACTCGCTTCCATCATGCCATAGGTTGTATGCATTTAATGCAAAAAGCAATACGAGTATTAAGATTTAAAGGTGTAGAAATATCAGAGGAAGAAGAAAATGCTGTATGTATAGCGATACTTTTACATGACATAGGTCACGGTGCTTTTTCACATGCATTGGAGCATAGTATAGTTGCAGGAATAAGTCATGAGGAGATTTCTTTGAAATTCATGGAAGTTTTAAATAGAGAATTTAAAAATAAACTCACACTAGCAATTCAGATATTTAAAGGAAAGTATCATCGTAATTTTTTATATCAGCTGATAAGTAGTCAATTGGACATGGATCGATTGGATTACTTAAAGAGAGATAGTTTTTATTCAGGAGTTACAGAAGGGAATATTGATTCTGATCGATTGATTGCGATGTTGAATGTTAAAGATGATCAACTTGTTGTTGAAGAAAAAGGGATTTATTCTGTTGAAAAATTTATAGTTGCAAGAAGATTAATGTACTGGCAAGTGTATCTTCATAAAACAGGACTGGTTGCAGAAAATATATTGGTAAAAGTTTTAAAAAGAGCTAAAGAATTGGCAACCACCAATAGTAATTTATCATCAAGTTCTGCATTTAACTTTTTTTTAACAAATGAAATTACGGTTCAGAATTTTACAGATGAAACCTTAACTATTTTTTCTAAACTTGATGATTACGATGTATTGTCATCAATCAAAGAATGGATGAATCATGAGGATATTGTGTTATCTAAGTTATCAAAATCTCTTATCGAACGCAAGCTTTTCAAAATAGAAATTCAGAGTAATTCATTTGACAACCAATTGATTGAAAGTAAAAAAGAAAAAATTCAAGAAAAATTTGGAATAAAAAAAGACATGATAGACTATTTTTTCATTACTGATGAAATTTCAAATCAAGCCTATGATTCATCTAAAAATCAAATTCATATTTTATATAAAGATGGAACTGTAAAAGATATAGTTGAGGCATCTGATCACCTAAATCTACAAGCACTCTCTAGACCAGTTGTTAAGTATTTTATGTCATATCCTAAAACTTCATTGTAGAACCAACTAGAATTTTCATATTTTTGCAATTAATGAAATTCACAGCAAACCAAATAGCAGAAATTTTAGAAGGTGATATTGTGGGAGACCCAAATATCGAAGTATCTACACTTTCCAAAATAGAAGAAGGGAAGAAAGGTTCATTAACCTTTCTGTCGAATCCCAAATACACACCTCATATATATTCAACCCAAGCATCAGTAGTAGTTGTTAACAAAACATTTGTTCCTGAAAAAGAAGTTAAAGCAACTCTACTAAAAGTTGAAGATGCATATAGCTCTTTTTCTAAGTTATTGGATTTTTATAATAATATGAAACCATCTAAATCAGGAATAGAAGAACCAAATTTTATAAGTGATTCAGCGATTATAGGAAAAGACTTTTATTTAGGGGCCTTCTCTTATATTAGTGACAATGTAAAATTGGGAAATAATGTTAAAATATATCCTAATTCTTATATCGGAGAGAATGTAAATATTGATGATAACACTGTCATTTTTTCGGGTGTTAAAATTTATTCTGATTCTATAATTGGAAAAAATTGTATCATAAATTCTGGAGTTATAATCGGTGCAGATGGTTTTGGATTTGCTCCAACAAAAGAGGGAGTTTATAATAAAATACCACAAATAGGAAATGTCATCATTGAAGATAATGTTGATATAGGTGCTGCTACAACAATTGATAGAGCAACTCTTGGATCAACAATTATAAGAAAAGGAGTGAAACTTGACAATCAAATTCAAATTGCCCATAATGTTGAAATAGGTTCAAATACTGTAATTGCCTCACAGACAGGAATTGCAGGTTCAACTAAAATAGGTTCTGGTTGTCAGATTGGAGGCCAAGTAGGATTTGCAGGACATTTAACCATAGGAAACAATGTTAAAATTCAAGCACAATCTGGAGTAGGAAAAAATCTGAAAGATAACGAAGTTGTTCAAGGATCTCATGCCTTTAATTTTATGGATTGGAATAAATCATATATATATTTTAAGAATTTACCTAAGTTGGCAAACTCCATAAATAAATTAGAAAAAGAAATAAAAGTATTAAAAGAAAGAGAATGATTCAAAATCAAAAAACAATACAAAAAGATGTTTCACTCTCAGGAGTTGGATTACATACAGGAAATAAAGTTACAATGACTTTTAAACCTGCTCCTATTAATAATGGCTATACATTTGTAAGGATTGATTTAGAAGGAAAGCCAATAATTGAAGCCCTTTCAACTTATGTGGTAAATACTCAAAGAGGTACTAATCTTGAAAAGAATGGTGTAAATATTAATACATCTGAGCATGTATTAGCAGCTGTTTATGCTTTGGAAATTGATAATATTATTATCGAAATAGATGCACCTGAACCTCCGATTATGGACGGATCTTCTCGACATTTTATTGAAGCCCTTGAAAAAGCAGGAATTGAAGAGCAAGACGCTGCACTTGAAGAATATATTGTAAAAGAGATTATATCTTATAAAGATATTGAAACAGGTAGTGAGATTATTTTAATGCCATCTGATGAATATCAAGTCACTACAATGGTAGATTTTGGAACTAAAATTCTTGGTACTCAAAATGCATCCTTAGAAAAGCTATCAGATTTCAAACATGAAATTGCTGCCGCAAGAACATTCAGTTTTTTGCATGAAATTGAAATGTTGATAGATAATGATTTAATCAAAGGAGGAGATTTAAATAATGCAATTGTATATGTTGATAAAGAAATCTCGGAATCAACTACTGAAAAATTAAAGAAAGTATTTAATAAAGAAAGTATTTCTGTCAATCCAAATGGGATTTTGGACAATTTAACTTTGCGATGGGCAAATGAAGCAGCTAGACATAAATTACTTGATGTTATTGGAGATTTGGCATTGGTAGGAACAAGAATAAGAGGAAAAATTATTGCTAATAAACCAGGGCATTTAATCAATACAAAATTCGCTAAGAAGTTATCTGGGATTATAAAAACTGAAAAAAGAAACCGTGTTCCTCAATTTAACTTAAATGAACCGCCATTAATGGACATCCATAGAATTATGGATATTCTTCCTCATAGACCCCCTTTTTTATTAATAGATAGGATTTTAGAACTGACAGAAAAGAAAGTTATTGGAATGAAGAATGTTACAATGAATGAAGATTTTTTTGTTGGACATTTCCCTGGAGCACCTGTAATGCCAGGAGTTTTACAAGTAGAAGCAATGGCGCAATGTGGAGGAATATTAGTTTTGAGTACCGTTCCAGATCCTGAAAATTATTTAACTTATTTCATGAAAATGGATAATGTTAAGTTCAAACAAAAAGTATTACCAGGAGATACACTTATCTTTAGTTGTGAATTAATTACACCTATAAGAAGGGGTATATGCCATATGCAATCCTATGCGTATGCAAATAATAAGTTAGTGGCAGAAGCACAATTAATGGCTCAAATAGTAAAAAAATAAGAGATTTATCAAATAAAACAAGTCAATAGATCTGAAAATATTAAAAGACTATTTTTGTAAATATATTTCATAAAATGAAATTAAAATCTAAAAAATGAACCAACCATTAGCATATATTCACCCTCAAGCAAAAATCGCACGAAATGTAGTCGTTGAACCATTTACAACTATACATAGTAATGTAAAAATAGGTTCAGGAACTTGGATTGGTTCTAACGTTACTATCATGGAAGGGGCACGAATCGGTAAGAATTGTCGAATTTTTCCAGGAGCAGTAATTTCAGCAATTCCTCAAGATTTAAAATTTGATGGTGAAGATTCCTTAACAGTAATAGGTGATGATGTTACTATAAGAGAGTGTGTAACAATTAATAGAGGTACAAGCGCTTCAGGAAAAACAGTGATCGGTAATAATTGCTTGATAATGGCAACATCTCACATAGCACACGATTGTGTTTTAGGTGATAATTCAATTATAGTAAATGGAGTAGCGTTGGCCGGACATGTAATTATTGGTAAGTACGCAATAATAGGTGGATTAGCAGCAATTCATCAGTTTATACATATAGGCGATCATGCGATGATATCTGGAGGTTCATTAGTAAGAAAAGATGTCCCACCATATACCAAGGCTGCGAAAGAACCATTATCCTATGTAGGAATTAATTCTATTGGATTGAGAAGACGTGGTTTTCCAACAGAAAAAATCAGAGAAATACAAGATATTTATAGAATTCTATATCAAAAAAATTACAATACATCTCAAGCATTGGGTATTATAGAAGCAGAAATGGAAGCTACTAATGAACGAGATGAAATCATACTATTTATAAAAAATTCACAACGAGGTATAATGAAAGGTTATACTGGAAATTAAAACTAAAAATAAGAAATGGCTACAACATCAGATATAAGAAACGGATTGTGTATCAAGTACAATAATGATATTTATAAAATAATAGAGTTTTTACATGTAAAACCAGGAAAAGGACCAGCATTTGTAAGAACTAAATTAAAAAGTGTTACTAATGGAAAAGTAGTGGATAATACATTTCCTGCTGGAAGAAAACTAGATGATGTTCGAGTAGAAACGCATAAATTTCAATACTTATATGCAGAAGGAGATACATTTCATTTTATGAATACGGTTGATTATAATCAGATTACTCTACAAAAAGAAGTCTTAGACGCTCCAGATTTAATGAAAGAAGGAGAGGTTGTAACGGTAATTATTAATTCAGAAGATAACATGCCACTTTCAGTTGAAATGCCAGCAAGTGTAATATTAGAAATTTCAAGTACAGAACCAGGAGTTAAGGGAAATACAGCAACTAATGCTACCAAGCCAGCAGTTGTAGAAACAGGGGCTTCAGTGAATGTTCCACTTTTTATAAATGAAGGTGATAAAATTAAAGTAGGTACTGAAAAAGGAAATTATCTGGAACGTGTAAAAGAATAATTTTTTTTTCAAATGAAGTTTCAGAGCCAACAGACTTTAATTAAAATTGCCAAAATTATCAATTCAGAATATATAGGGCCAGATGATTTTCCAGTTTTGGGAATGAACGAAATTCATGTTGTTGAAAAAGGAGATATTGTATTCGTTGATCATCCAAAATATTACGATAAAGCATTAGAATCTAAAGCAACGATAATACTTATCAATAAAAAAGTTGAATGCCCAAAAGGAAAAGCTCTTTTAATTTCTGAGGATCCTTTTCGAGATTTTAACAAACTAACGTTGCATTTCAATCCATTCCAGTCGTCAAATATCTCTATATCTAAGACAGCATTGATAGGTGAAAATACAGTTATTCAACCCAATGTTTTTATTGGAAATAATGTAAAAATTGGAGCCAATTGTTTGATACATTCTAATGTTTCTATTTACGATGGATGCATCATTGGAAATAATGTTACAATTCATGCAGGAACGGTTTTAGGAGCGGATGCTTTTTATTATAAAAATCGTCCTGAAGGTTACGATAAATTAATTTCTGGCGGAATTGTAGTTCTTGAAGATAATGTTGATATAGGTGCCAATTGTACAATTGATAAAGGAGTCACAGGAAACACCACAATAGGTGAAGGAACTAAAATTGATAATCTTGTTCAGATAGGACATGATACTGTAATAGGAAAAAAATGTTTGATTGCTTCACAAGTCGGAATTGCAGGTTGTGTGATTGTTGAAGATCAAGTTACAATTTGGGGGCAAGTAGGAGTGAGAAGTGATGTGAGGATAGGTGAAAAGGCTGTTATTCTTGGTCAGACAGGAGTTACTAAATCAGTAAAAGGGAATGCAGTATATGCTGGAAACCCTATTCAAGAAGCAAGACAACTACTAAAAGAAACCGCTTTTTTAAGAAATCAAGTAAATTCAAAAAATTAAACTTATATTTTTCTGTTAGTCAGAATAAACAATTACTTTTGCAAGGCAAAAATTAATCAAACATAAATTCTATAAATAATGAGTGTTCTCGTAAATAAAGATTCTAAAATTATTGTACAAGGTTTCACAGGAAGTGAAGGTACTTTTCATGCTTCACAGATGATTGAATATGGTACCAACGTTGTAGGAGGAGTTACACCAGGAAAAGGAGGTCAGACACATCTTGATCGACCAGTTTTTAATACAGTTGCAGAATCAGTTGAAAAAGCAGGAGCAGATGTTTCAATCATTTTTGTTCCACCAGCATTTGCAGCAGATGCAATCATGGAAGCCGCTGATGCAGGAATTAAAGTGATTATCTGTATTACAGAAGGAATTCCTGTTGCAGATATGGTTAAAGTAAAAAATTATATTACTGATAAAGACTGTAGATTGGTAGGGCCAAATTGTCCAGGAGTTATTACTCCAGGAGAAGCAAAAGTTGGTATATGCCAGGATTTATATTTAAAAAAGGAAAGGTAGGGATTGTTTCAAAATCTGGGACGTTGACTTATGAAGCAGCAGATCAAGTTGTAAAACAAGGATTTGGTATTACAACTGCGATTGGAATTGGGGGAGATCCTATTATTGGGACTACTACGAAAGAAGCAGTAGAGTTATTAATGAATGACCCTGAAACGGAAGCAATCGTAATGATAGGTGAAATAGGAGGGCAACTTGAAGCAGATGCTGCAAGATGGATAAAAGCGACAGGAAATAAAAAACCAGTTGTAGGTTTTATTGCTGGTCAGACTGCACCAAAGGGGAGAACAATGGGACATGCTGGAGCAATTGTTGGAGGATCTGATGATACTGCACAGGCAAAAATGGAAATTTTAAGAGAAAATGGAATTCACGTAGTTGAGTCTCCTGCAGAAATAGGAAAAAAAGTTGCTGAAGTGTTAAATTAAGCACAATATTTTATATAAAAACTTGTTAAAAGTCTGTTCTTAAGTATATTTGGAACAGACTTTTTTTAATTAAAAATTAATCTAAAATTAAACATGAAAAAATCATACTATTTTATTGCACTATTTATCGGTCTTTCTTTTACAAGTTGTAAGAAAACGGCAAACTATGCTGCAACTTCTCAAACAGATACAAATGGCTACACCTATGAAACTGTAGAAAATGACCCTACAGGATTGCGTTTGTATACTTTAGAAAACGGATTGAAAGTTTATTTAAGCCAAAATCAAGATGAACCTACAATTCAAACCTATATTCCTGTAAGAGCAGGATCAAATTATGACCCAAAAGAAAGTACAGGATTGGCTCACTATTTAGAGCATATGGTATTTAAAGGAACTGATGATATTGCTACTACAGATTGGGAAGGCGAAGAAAAATTAATTGCCGAGATTTCAGACCTTTATGAACAGCACAAAGCGGAATCTGATCCTGCAAAAAAAGAAGCATTGTATCGTGAAATTGATAAGACTTCACATGAAGCTTCTAAACTTGCTATTGCAAATGAGTATGATAAAATGGTAAGCTTATTAGGTGCTTCTGGAACGAACGCATATACTTGGTTTGAACAGACTGTTTATACTAATAAAATTCCAGCAAATGGATTAGATAAATGGCTTCATTTAGAAAATGAACGTTTTAGCAAGTTGGTATTGCGTTTATTTCATACAGAATTAGAAGCAGTTTACGAAGAATTTAATAGAGGTCAAGATAATGATTTTAGAAAATCGTATGCTGCAATGCTTGATGGTTTATTTCCAACACACCCTTACGGACAACAAAGTACTATTGGAACCTCAGAGCATTTAAAAAATCCTTCAATGGTTCATATCAATGATTATTTTAATAAATATTATGTCCCAAATAATATGGCAATTGTATTGGTTGGAGATTTAGAATTTGATGCAACAATTCAAAAAATTGATGCGACTTTCGGTCAAATGAAATACCAAGAAGTTGAACATCCAATTTTACCTGTTGAAACACCTATGAGTGGAGAAATAGTAAAGAAGTATTTGGACCGAGTAGTGAAAGTGTTTCTGTAGCCTATAGAACTGAAGGTGTAGGAACCAAAGAAGAGAAAATGATTACGTTAATAGATATGTTATTGACCAATGGTAATGCAGGTTTGTTTGATTTAAATTTAAATCAAAAACAAACAGTTCAAAGTGCTTCTTCTAATCCAACTTTTTTAAATGACTATGGATATTTGACATTAAATGGATCTCCAAAAGCAGGACAATCATTGGATCAAGTTAGAGATTTATTATTAGAACAAATTGAATTGTTTAAAAAGGGAGAGTTTGATGAATATATGATTGATGCAGTAATAAATGATTTAAAATTAAGGAATATGCGTCAGTATGAAAATTCTACAGCATTGGCTTCAATGTATGTTGATGCTTTTATACACAATGAAAATTGGACTGATAAAGTGAAATTTTTGGATGATTTAAAGAAAATATCTAAAGAAGATCTAGTTGCTTATGCCAATTCGTTTTTTGTCGGGAATCACGTGGTAACTTATAAGCGTAAAGGTGAGGATAAAAATATCGCCAAGGTTAAGAATCCAGGTATTACTCCAAATGCTATTAATAGAGGTGCAGAATCACAGTTTTTAAAAGACTTTAACGCTATGGAATCGGAAGATTTAAAACCGTTATTTGTTGATTATAAGAAAGAGATTAAAAAGGATAAACTAGATAGTGGTATTGAATTAGCACATATCAAAAATAAAAACAATGATTTATTTGACTTAAATGTAATATTTGATATGGGTAAAGATAATGATAAGAAAATGGCTTTGGCTGTTGGTTATCTTGAATACCTAGGAACTGATAAATACTCTGCTGAAGAGTTGAAAAAAGAATTTTATAAAATAGGTGTTAGTTCTAGCGTACGAACAGGAAACGATAGGTCTAATGTTTCAATATCTGGTCTGCAAGAGAATCTAGATAAAGGATTGGAATTATTGGAACACTTAATGGATAATGCAGTAGTAGATCAAGAAGCATACGATAAATATGTTGAAAGTATTTTAAAATCAAGAGCAGATGGAAAAACCAATAAAGGAAATATTCTCCGCAATGGATTGAATTCTTATGCACAATATGGAGAAAATTCTCGATTAAGAGATATTTACAATGCAGATGAGTTGAAGAATATGAATCCAAACGAATTGGTTGCTATTGTTAAAGATTTAAATAATTTCAAGCATAGAGTATTCTATTACGGTAAAGATGTGGCAGCTGCTAAAACAGCATTAAATAAATACCATATTGTTCCATCTGAATTAAAAGAATATCCTACAGCGACAATTTATGAGCAAAAAGAGACTGGAAAAGATGTTTATTTTTCTGACTTTGATATGGTTCAAGCTGAATTGTTTTTTATTGCAAAAGGTGATCAATTTGACGCAAAAAAGATGGCGCTTTCAACAGTATTTAACTCCTATTTTGGTCGAGGATTTTCATCAGTTGTAGTTCAAGAAATAAGAGAGTCCAAAGGGTTGGCATATTCTGCAAGTGCTGGATATTCTTCTTCTTCAGATGCTACAAAGAATGATATTGTATATGCATATATAGGTACACAGGCCAATAAAGTTCCTGAAGCGGTTGATGCAATGATTGCATTGATGAATGATATGCCGGAATCTGAACAACAATTTATTACTGCTAAAGAATCTGCGTTAAAACAAATTGCTGCTCAGCGTATTACAAAATCTAATGTGTTCTGGAATTATGAGCGTTTGCAAAAAAGAGGATTGGATTATGACAATAGAGAAGAAATGTATAAACAAATTCAAGATATGACGCTAGAAGATGTTCGTGATTTCTTTAATACAAGTATTAAAGGGGAAGATTTCTCTGTATCAGTAATAGGAAATAAAAAAGATCTTGATATGGAAGCACTTAAGAAATTAGGTGAATTACATGAAATGGATGTTGATTATCTTTTCAATTATAAAAATACGGAAGTGAAGCAATAGACTTTCAATCATTATATTTAAATAAAAACCGCCTCTTAGCGGTTTTTTTATGCATCAAATGGTACATTTGCCCAATGCAAAAACAACAAGATCTTAAAGTAGAATTTATCTTTTTAATGGCTGCATTAATGTCAACAGTTGCTGTATCAATTGATGCATTGTTACCTGCGCTTCCAGAAATAGGTTCCTCTTTGGGAGTTGTTAATCCGAATCATAATCAGTTATTGATTACTATGATTTTTTTAGGATTGGGGTTTGGACAATTAATTTTTGGACCTTTATCAGATAGTTTTGGAAGAAAACCAATTGTGTATGTTGGATTTGTTTTATTTATTATTGCTTCCATTATCTGTGTGACTACTGAAAGTTTTGAAATGATGATTTTTGGAAGAGTGTTGCAAGGAGTAGGTCTGTCATCTCCTCGGACAATGGCTATTACCATGATTCGTGATTCATATAGAGGAAACTACATGGCCAAAATCATATCAATGGTTGTGATGATTTTTATTTTGGTTCCCGTGATTGCACCAGCATTTGGGCAGTTTTTATGGGTTCAATATGGATGGAAGTCTATATTTCATGTGAATTTATTCATAGGAATATTAATTATGATTTGGTTTTGGAAGCGGCAACCAGAAACCTTGAAAAAAGAAAATAAAATTCGATATTCTCCTAGGATTTTTATTGATGGAACGAAAGAATTTATGAAGCATAAAAATTCAGTTGGATTCACATTAGTTTCTGGTTTTATTACAGGATCGTTTATGGTGTATTTAAGTACATCTCAGCAAATATTTGAAAAACAATATCATATGGCTGAAATGTTTCCTTATATTTTTGCTAGTTTGGCAATTTCAGTAGGATTTGCAACATTTATGAATAGTAGGTTGGTTGTTAAGTATGGAATGTGGCGAATTGCATTTACAGCAACAGTTGCTTACGTTTTAATCTCACTTTTATATGTAGTATTATTCTCATCAGGAGTAAATCCAAGGATAGAAATATTAATAGGTTTTTTCGCATTACAATTTTTTGCTATTGGCTTTTTATTTGGAAATTTAAGAGCATTAGCGATGGAACCATTAGGTCATATTGCAGGTATTGGCGCGGCTATTAATGGATTTTTCTCTACAGTAATGGCAGTTCCTATAGCCAACTATATAGGTGGTTTTGTGACCGATTCTGTATTGCCTTTATTTATAGGGTTTTCAATTTTTGGAATTTTATCTGTTATAATATTTATAGTATTAAAAAGGTATAATGAACGTGTTGCGATAAATTAAATCTACCAATTCACATTCGATTTATTGGACCCTTTAATGATACTCTCAACAACTTCTGGATTTAATAAGGTACTGATATCACCAAGATTATTGATGTCTTTATGCGCAATTTTTCTCAAGATGCGTCTCATAATTTTTCCAGAACGTGTTTTGGGTAATCCGACAGTAAATTGGATTTTATCAAGTTTGGCAATAGGTCCAATATGCTCAGTAATTATCTGATTGATTTCTTTTCTCAGATTATCGTGATTTCGATCTTCCCCTACATCTTTTAAGATTACATAACCATACAATGCATTCCCTTTTACATCATGTGGAAAACCAACAATAGCAGATTCAGCAACTGCAGGATGTTCATTGACAGCATCTTCAATAGGAGCCGTTCCAAGATTGTGTCCAGAAACAATAATGACATCGTCAACACGTCCAGTAATTCTATAATATCCTACTTCATCTCGTAAAGCACCATCTCCAGTAAAATATTTATTTTCATAAGCAGAAAAATAGGTGTCTTTATAACGTTGATGATTTCCCCAAATAGTTCTCGCCATTGAAGGCCAAGGGAATTTAATACATAATCGTCCTTCTACTTGATTTCCTTTAAGTTCTTCACTATTTTCATCCATTAAAGTAGGTTGAATCCCAATAAATGGTAATGTTGCATAGGTTGGTTTGGTAGGCGTAACATATGGAATAGGTGTAATCATAATTCCTCCTGTTTCTGTCTGCCACCAAGTGTCTACAATAGGGCTTTTTTTATTCCCAATATTATCATTGTACCAATGCCAAGCCTCTTCATTGATAGGTTCGCCTACGGTTCCTAATACTTTTAAAGAAGATAAATCATAAGGCTCTACGACTTTCAATCCTTCTTTTGCCAATGCTCGTATTGCTGTCGGAGCGGTATAAAATTGATTTATTTTATGTTTTTCTACTATTTGCCAAAAACGCCCATAATCTGGATAACTAGGAACCCCTTCAAACATTACTGTTGTTGCTCCATTTGCCAATGGTCCATAAACGATATAACTGTGTCCAGTAATCCACCCAATATCCGCAGTACACCAATACACATCATTCTCACGATATTGAAAAACGTTTTTAAAAGTATAAGCCGTATAAACCATGTATCCAGCAGTTGTATGAACCATTCCTTTGGGTTGTCCAGTTGAACCTGAAGTATATAAGATGAACAATGGATCTTCAGCATCCATAATTTCTGCCTTACAATCTACTGATGCATTGTCCAAAAGAGGCTGTATCCATTTATCACGACCTTCTTTCATATTAATTTCTGACTGTATTCTTTTTACGACCAATACCGTTTCTACACAATCACAACTTTCAAGCCCTTCATCTACAATTCCTTTCAAGTCAATTGTTTTTGCACCACGATACGAACCGTCAGAAGTAATGACCATTTTACAGTCACTATCATTGATTCTTGTGGACAATGCCGTTGCAGAGAACCCTGCAAACACAACAGAATGGATGGCTCCAATTCGTGCACACGCTAACACAGATATTGCCAATTCTGGAATCATAGGCAAATAAATACATACTCGATCCCCTTTTTTAATTCCTTGCTCTTTAAGAACATTGGCAAATTTATTGACACGTTCATACAATTGATTATAGGTAATATGCTCGGCAGATTCTTTTGGGTCATTCGGTTCAAATAAAATTGCAGTTTTTTCACCACGTGTTGCAAGATGTCGATCAATGCAATTTTCAGTAATGTTTAATTTTGCTCCTTGAAACCATTTTACTTCAGGTTTCTTAAAATCCCATTCCAATACGTTATCCCATTTTTTTCTCCATAAAAAATGTTCTTCAGCAATTTCTTCCCAGAAATTTTCTGGTTCATTGATTGATTTTCTATAGACTTGATAGTATTCTTCTAAATGTTTTATGTGATAGTTACTCATGTGTTGAGAATTGGGTTTGAAATTATTTTTTAAAATTAAGAAAAAACTTTTTCATCCAAGCCAGACAAGTGTATCTTTTCTTATCTTTGGTTTTCAAATTATTGATAAGATGAAATTATTAGAAAATAAAACAGCACTGATTACAGGTGCAAGTCGTGGGATAGGAAAGGGAATTGCAATTGAGTTTGCTAGACAAGGTTCAAATGTTGCTTTTACCTATAGTTCTTCTGTTGATGCTGCGATTGCATTAGAAAAAGAATTGAGCGATCTAGGAGTGAAAGCAAAAGGTTATCAATCCAATGCTGCCGATTTTGACGCTGCTCAAGAACTGGCTGCTGATGTAATGAAAGAATTTGGAACGATTGATATATTAATTAATAATGCTGGAATTACGAAAGACAACTTGTTGATGCGTATTTCAGAAGACGATTTTGACAAAGTGATAGAAGTTAATTTAAAATCAGTTTTCAATTTGACCAAAGCGGTGATTCGTCCAATGATGAAACAACGTTCAGGTTCTATAATTAATATGAGTTCGGTTGTAGGATTGAAAGGAAATGCAGGACAAGCCAATTATGCTGCATCCAAAGCAGGAATTATAGGTTTTTCTAAATCTGTTGCATTGGAATTGGGTTCTAGAAACATCAGAAGTAATGTGATTGCTCCAGGATTTATCGAAACTGAAATGACTGATAAACTTGATGAAGAAACAGTAAAAGGCTGGAGAGCTTCAATCCCATTAAAACGTGGAGGAAGTCCTGAAGATATTGCCAATGCTTGTGTTTTTCTTGCTTCAGATATGAGTTCTTACATTACAGGACAGACCTTGAGCGTTGATGGAGGTATGCTTACTTAATAGCCATAGATTTAATGCAGACAGAAAATTTACTTTTTATTATAGGTGCAGTAATACTAGCATTGCTAATTGCCGTATTCCATTATTTTTATAAATCAAAAAAAAATGGAAAAACCAGTGTACTATTGGCTTTTTTGCGTTTTATTTCTCTTTTCTCACTATTTTTGTTATTGCTTAATTTTCAAGTTGAGCAGATAGAAATTGAGACAATTAAGCCAAATCTGGTGGTTGCAGTTGATAATTCTTCTTCAATTGCTAATTTTAAACAAGAAAATGAGGTTTTAAAATTGGTGGAAGGCTTAAAGAATGATGTGGAATTGAACGAAAAATTTGATATTGATTATTTTGCTTTTTCTTCTGATATTGAGAAATTAGACTCATTAAATTTTGACAAAAAGCAAACCAATATTTCCAAACCTTTTAAGCAATTCAACGAATTGTATAAAGATGCTATAGCTCCCGTACTTTTAATTTCTGATGGAAACCAAACCTATGGTTCAGATTATGAGTATTCGAAATTCATTCAACCTGTTTTTCCAATAATTGTAGGTGATACCACACGATATTCGGATTTGAAGATATCTCAATTAAATGCTAATAAATATGCTTATTTTAAAAATAAATTTCCAATAGAAGTGTTTTTGAATTATGATGGTGAGAGGACAGTTTCTAGTCAGTTTTCAGTTTACAATGGAAAGCAAAAAGTATTTTCAAAGAAAATAGAGTTTTCTTCAAATAATAGTTCTCAAAATTTTTCTTTTCATTTACTAGCCAATGAGGTCGGAACACACTACTATTCTGCACGAATAGATTATTTGGAAAATGAAAAAAACAAGATTAATAATACTAAAAATTTCGTAGTTGATGTAATTGATGAGCAGTCAAGAGTATTGATGTTATCTTCTTTTTTACATCCAGATATTGGTTCTTTAAAAAAGGCAATTGAAAGTAACAAGCAGCGAAAAGTTACTTTAATGAAATGCACAGATAATTTTAAGTTGGAAGAATATCAGACAGTTATTTTATACCAGCCCAATAATTCATTTCAGAAAGTATTTGCTGATTTAAAATCTCAAAAAACCAACTATTTTATTATCACAGGATCAAAGACTGATTGGAATTTTTTAAATACAGTTCAAGATAATTTTGAAAAAAAAGCAATCAATCAGACAGAGAATTATGGACCAATTTATAATTCATCTTTTGGAGGATTTGTTGTTGAGGATATAGGTGTTAATGCCTTTAGTCCTTTAGTTGACAAGTTTGGAGAAGTACAATTTAAAATTCCATTTGAAACATTATTGTTTCAGCAGATTGGAAATTTTCCTTCAGAACAACCTTTGCTAGCAACCTTTGATCAGAATGATAGGAGAGGAGTGATATTGCTAGGCGAGAATAGTTGGAGATGGAGAATGACTTCATTTATAGAAAGTCAATCTTTTCAAGATTATGATGAATTGATTGGTAAAATGATGCAATATCTATCCGTGAATAAAAAAGAAAAAAGATTGACGATTGACTACAATTCATTTTATTATTCCAATGATGAAGTTATCATACGTGCCAATTATCTTGATAAAAATTATGTTTTTGATTCAAATGCTTCTATTTTATTATCATTTCGAAACACAGAAACTAATAAAACGACAAGCGTTCCTTTTTCTTTAAAAGATAATTGGTATCAAGTAGAATTGACAGGATTAAAAGATGGAGATTATAGTTTTTCTGTAACAATAGATAATCAAAATGTTAAATCAAGAGGTAATTTTAAAATTTTAAATTTTAGCACAGAACAACAACATACAAGAGCACAGAATGAAAAACTTTCTTCAGTTGCAAGAAAATCTGAAGGGAAATTATTTTATTTAAATAATCTTGACAGCCTAAGCGCTGATTTGATAGAAGATAAACGGTTTATCTCAAAGCAAAAAAGTGAGCGAAAGCAAAATTCAATTATAGACTGGAAGTGGTTATTAGGCTTAATTATACTATCTTTGAGTATAGAATGGATTATTAGAAAATATAATGGATTAATTTAATCGCAGGGAGTTATCCAAAAAATTTTATTGGGATTATAAAAATCCTTTTTTTGGGTAAAATAAACTAAACTTCGAATTCTCTGCATCGAGGTATAAACTTAAAAAGAATAAAGATATGGCACAACAACCACAGTTACAATTACCAAAAGGAATCATAGGAATTGCAGCGATTGCTATTATAGCATTGATGTTTTTTTCAAAATCAACAGTAACAATAAATTCTGGTGAAGCAGGAGTATTATATAAAACATTTGGAGGAGGAGTTGTTACAGACGAGCCACCTTTAGGCGAAGGATTTCATCTAATATTGCCTTGGAATAAAGTGTATGTATATGAAGTAAGGCAACAAGAATTATTTGAAAAAATGAAGGTTTTATCATCCAATGGATTGGAAATTCAAATTGATGCTTCGGCTTGGTATGAACCAGTTTATAATGATCTGGGAAATTTACATCAATCTCTTGGAGAAGGATATCTACAACGTGTAATCCAACCTGCAATAAGAAGTGCGGCAAGAAGTGTTGTAGGGCGTTATACACCAGAACAATTGTATTCTAGCAAACGTGATGCAATACAAGATGAAATCTATGAGGAAACTAAGAAGATTTTAGAAAAGCAATATGTGCAATTGAATGAAGTGCTTGTAAGAGATGTTACATTGCCTAATACAATTAAAGATGCCATTGAGCGTAAGTTGAAACAAGAACAAGAGTCTCTTGAATATGAATTTAGACTGGTTACAGCTGCTAAAGAAGCTGAAAAAGTAATTATTGAAGCCAAAGGTAAAGCAGAATCTAATAGAATTTTAAGTGCTTCGTTGACCGATAAGATTTTACAGGATAAAGGAATTGATGCTACTTTAAAATTATCTGAATCACCTAATTCTAAAGTTGTGATTGTAGGAGGGAAAGATGGATTGCCTTTAATACTAGGTAATAATTAATACGACAAGTTGCAAATAAAAAAGGTGTTCATATTGAACACCTTTTTTATTTTATATACTTATTTTTTTCTTTCTGTACTTCCTTTTTTCAGTGCTTTGTGATTTTCATAACATTCGAGAACGGCTTCTATTACTTGAATATCACTTGCTCTTTTTATAAAATATTCAGAATAATTGCATTCATCTAATAACTCTTCAAGTTCTTGTTTGCTTAATTCAAGATATTCTAACATGAATTCTCTATTAACTTTTGAATCTAGAATATCTCTTATTTCACCTTCTTCACGCATTTTTTTCAATTTCTTCAACTGTTTTGGTTTTTTGCCAAAAAGATTATAGACAAAATCCATTGGATGAAAAATTGCATCAACAGGAGAATTATACGTTTTTCTACTTGGTTTGCCAACTTCGTAAGTCTGAGGTAAACCATTTATATGAATTCTAGTAAACTTATCTTGAGGTATGTTTCGAGCATCAATTTCAAGTACTCCTATCAATGTTGTAGATTTTACAGTTACTTCAGCAATATCTTCTGCTTTTTCGAACAATGCAATTTCCAATTCATTTCCTTTTAGTAAATCGTTCGTTATTTTAATTTTAATAGATTGAAAACCAACATGAGATAAGAATATAGTATCATTTAATTGTGTAGGAATCGTAAAAGAACCATCATCTAGAGTTACAGTTCCTCTTACAGTATTTAAATTAAATACGTGAGCATCTTTTAGTGGTTTCTTGTCAAATCCATTTACAATCTGCCCTTTTAAATAAGAAATTTCATCAATTTCTTTTGACCGAATAGAATCATTACTGATTTCTTGAGAAAATCCAATTGATACTGTGATTAAGAGTAATAAGGCAATTATTTTTTTAAGCATCTACAATGATACTAATAATAAGAATAGCAAAAGTTAAAGAATTGTGAAAGATTCTAAATATTTTTAAACTAAAAAAATCTGTTAAATAGTGTAACAGATTTTTTTTGTGCGCGTAACTGGAGTCGAACCAGCACATCCTTTCGGACACAAACCCCTCAAGCTTGCGCGTCTACCAATTCCGCCATACGCGCTTAAGACTTTCATAAAACTAAAAAAGTTAAGTGTTACCTTAACTTTTTTGTGACTTGGCTGGGGCTCGAACCCAGGACCACCTCCTTAAAAGGGAGGTGCTCTACCAACTGAGCTACCAAGTCTTCCTTCTTTTAGCGAGTGCAAATATAATATCAAAAGTTTACTTCACAAACCATTTTTAGAATTTTTTATTGGATATTTGCCTTTTAGTTGAATATTAGAATAATAAAAATATGAAAATTGTTTTATTGGGTTATATGGCAAGCGGAAAATCAGTTGTAGGTAAAGAGCTTGCGAAGCAATTGAGCTATGATTTTATCGATCTAGATTCATATATTGAATTAAAAGAAGAAAAATCAATAGCAGCTATTTTCTCTGAAAAAGGTGAAATTTATTTTAGAAGGAAAGAAACTGAGTATTTGAAAGAAATTATATCTATAAAAGAAAACTTTATTCTTTCTCTTGGAGGAGGAACTCCAACCTTTGGAGAAAATATGGACGTAATACTTAAAAATTCAAAGTCTTTTTATTTAAAGCCTTCATTAGATACTTTATATTCAAGATTGTTGAAAGAGAAAGAAAGTAGACCATTGGTTGCCGAAATTGAACCTTCTAAATTAAGAGAATTTATAGCAAAACATATATTTGAAAGAAGTGTATTTTATGACAAGGCCAATCATATTATTTCAACAGAAGAAAAAACGATACAACAAGTTGTAAATGTTTTAATTTCTTTTTTAATCTAAATAAGCAATTGCTTTTTTTCCTGTAAATTTTACAGTAATATTATCTTGAAGTGTAGTTGATAAAGAAACTCCTTTAAAATCTGCTTTTATAGGGTATTTTTTATGATTTCGATTCACAAGTACGGCTGTTTTAAATCTCTTTAAAGGTACTTCTAAAAAATGTTTCACACCATACATTAAAGTAGTACCTGAATTTAACACGTCATCAACAAGAACTAAAGATTTATTTTTGTAATCACCTGTATTTAATGATGTTATAATTTGACTTCTAGGGTTTTTCTTGTCTATTTTAACTTCGCATAAAAGAATATTAATAGTTGATATTTGGGAAAGAGCTTCTTTTATTTTTTTGGAAAGTATGAACCCATTATCAGTAATTCCTGCGAGTATAATTTCTTTTTCTGTTGAATTAGTCTCGAGTATCTGATAAGCAATTCTTTTTATTTTATGGTTGATTTGCTCGTTTGTTAAAATTATTGAATCTTTCATAATTTATGCTTCCGTATTAAAATTTTCGATATCTCTTCTGTCTTTTTTTGTTGGTCTTCCAGCACCATTCTTTCTATAATAATCTTTAGAATATTTTAATAAATCTTGTTTTTCAAATTCTTCTTTGGGAGTGATATCTTTACGATATAAATCTACTAATTTCGCTCCTACACGGTTATTGGGAATGTCTAAAATAATAATTCGATAGTTAATCTGATTCTTTCTAATAGAAATTTCTTCACCATTGAATACTATTTTAGATGGTTTTACAGATGATTTATTGATCTTTACATGTCCTTTTTTACACGCATCTGTAGCAATACTTCTTGTCTTAAAATAGCGTATAGACCATAAATATTTATCTATCCTCATATAAAAAGTTAAAATTTCTAATTAAGCTTTAAACAAAGGTATGAAAATTGTATCTTGCGATCTCAAATTTTTAAGAAAATGAAGATAAAAAATATTGGATTAATTTTAGTATTGTTAATGATATTTATTTCCTGTGATGATGATGTAGTTCAAGTATTTGATCATGCAGAACAAGCAAAGATTGACGATAAGATATTAATTGATTATTTAGAAACACATTATTAT
Source organism: uncultured Flavobacteriaceae bacterium (assembly GCA_905479835.1). Classification (GTDB taxonomy): domain Bacteria; phylum Bacteroidota; class Bacteroidia; order Flavobacteriales; family Flavobacteriaceae; genus Urechidicola. The sequence continues at coordinate 14,368 of CAJQNZ010000013.1, read as the reverse complement.
GATGCTGATTTAGATGTTATTGATGTAGTTTCAAATAATGAAACTACGCTTATGAGTCAGGTTACTGTTCAGAATGTTGTTGAGAATGAAATTGATTATAAATTATATTATATGATATTAGAACAAGGTTCTGGATATACTCCTTCTAGATATGATGACATATTGACTACTTATCGTGGTGAATTATTAGACGGTACTGTATTTGATGATCGTCCTAGCATTGCAGTAGGAAATCCTTGGATTAATTTATTGGAAGTGGTTTCTGGATGGTCTTATGGATTTATTAATTTTAAAGGAGGATTAAATACATCACAGCCCAATGAACCATTATCTTTTACTGATACAACTAAAGGGTTTTTATTTTTTCCTTCAGGACTTGGATATAGAAATGCTCCACGTACATTAATTCCGGCAAATTCTCCTTTGGTCTTTAAAATTGATTTACAATTTTCTAAGCCAGCGGATCATGATAATGATGGAATACCTACTAATGATGAAGATATTGATGGTGATGGAGAAGTGACGAATGATAATACGGATAGTGATGCACTTTCTAATTTTGTCGATCCAGATGATGATAATGATGGTAAATTAACAATAAACGAAGATGCTGATGGTGATGGAGATCCTAGGAATGATGATAGTGATGGAGATGGAATTCCAGATTATTTAGATTCAGATAGTTAAAATAAAAAAACTCGCAATTTGCGAGTTTTTTTATTTTTATAAATTCCTATGGTTTCTCCAATCTGAACCAGGACCTCTTGATTTTTTTAAAGTACTGAAATCAAGAATATTTATATGCAAACTTAAACTAAACTGACTCGGAGTGTATTCTTGTAAATAACCAATATTAGTCCCGTAATTACCTCTATTCATATCAATTCTTTGTTCTTCAAATTTTGATATTCCACGAGCATATCTTATATCTACCCCGAAATTTTTAAAATCAATTAATACTCCAACATTCATGTTGAGAGTTGTCTTATTGTAAATTAAAGGTGTTAAATTGGTTTCTAAACCTTCCAACTCCATATCTGATAGGTTACTCAATTCTGGTCCAGCATAAATAGCAATAGGATAATAAATGTAGTACCCAAATAAAATCGGTACATCTACCTTAGATGCTGTCCATTTCGAATCTCTTAAACCTAGACCGTATGTGTTTTCTATCGAAGTGATCATAATTTCTGGTCTAATAAAAAACTTATCAAAATTTGCCATAAAGAACAATCCATACTGCTTATTCATTCCTTTTTCTGCTGCAAAATAAGTGTCATCTACTGGAGTTATATTTGCGCCTGATGAACCAACTCCAAGATGAAATAATTCTCCAATGGAATAATTATTTATTCCACCTTTAACACCCATTTTTAACTCTTGAGCACTAATGAATGAATGAAATCCAATAAATAATATTGAAAACAGTATACTTTTTTTCATAATAAATCTGGTTAGTTGATATTACAATTTTTTTATAAATATATAAATTTTATTTAAGTTAAATTTTATTACAAAAAAAATGCTCTTAACTTTAAGAGCATTTTTTAATACTAAATTGTATTATTTTATAATTTTAAGGACAAACTAACAATAAATTGCTCGGGTCTTGTGTCTAATCTAGATGACGAAATACCTGCAAATTCTGCTAAATTTTCTGACAAACCCTTTTCGTATCTCACATCAACTCCAAATCCGTCAAATTGTAATGCAGCTCCAATATTTATTCCTACAGAAAAATCATTTTTTACATCATCAAGTTGTATACCTTTTAAATCTGTATTTAAAATATATTGTAAAGATGGTCCTGCAAAAATACTAAGAGGCTTGAAAATTTCATATCCAACTAAAATAGGTAGATCTAATTTGCTCATGTCAAAAGCAGCTCCGTCATAATCACTTTTAGTTTTTGTAAAGATTAATTCTGGTCGTAAATACAATGATGATGCACCACTACTTTTTGCGTAAACACCAATATGAAATCCAGTTTTACTATCTGGATCAATATTATTAATATCTGTTCCTATTTGCGTTAAGTCACCATTCGTATTGAAATTAAGACCAGCTTTAACTCCATATTCCAATTGTCCATAAGAGATTGTTGACCCTAAAATACATATTGCTAATACTAGTAATTTTTTCATCGTTTTTTAATTTTAAATTATATAATTAAAACGAAAATAATTTAAATTTATTTTCTATCAACTACTTTTTTAACAGCCTTTACTATTGCAGCAGCATTTAATCCATATTTTTCCATCAGTTGTTCGGGCGTACCAGATTCTCCAAAACTATCATTTACAGCAACAAATTCTTGTGGTGTAGGGTTGTTTGTAGATAGGCATCTTGCAACACTCTCTCCTAATCCTCCATACTTATTATGTTCTTCAGCTGTAACTATACATTTTGTTTTTGCAACTGATGTTAAAATCGCTTCTTCGTCCAATGGCTTGATAGTATGGATATTGATTACTTCGGCACTTACGCCCATCGCCTCCAATTGTTCTGAAGCTTGTAATGCTTCCCATACTAGGTGTCCTGTGGCAACAATAGTAACATCAGTACCTTCCGTTAATTGAATTGCTTTACCGATGATAAATTTTTCGTTTTCTGGCATATAAACAGGAACTTTAGGTCTTCCGAAACGTAAATACACAGGTCCTTTATGTTCTGCTATCGCTATAGTTGCTGCTTTGGTCTGGTTATAATCACATGTATTGATAACAGTCATTTCTGGAAGCATTTTCATCAATCCGATGTCTTCTAATATTTGATGTGTTGCTCCATCTTCTCCAAGTGTAAGTCCAGCATGTGAAGCACATATTTTTACGTTTTTATCAGAATATGCAATAGATTGACGGATCTGATCATATACTCTTCCAGTAGAGAAATTGGCAAATGTTCCTGTAAAAGGAATTTTTCCCCCGATAGTTAATCCAGCAGCAATACCCATCATATTGGCTTCAGCAATCCCAATTTGGAAAAAACGCTCAGGATTCTCATCAATAAAATCTTGCATTTTAAGTGAACCAATTAAATCGGCACATAAAGCAACTACATTCGGATTGGTTCTTCCTAATTCTGTAAGACCATCTCCAAAACCTGATCTTGTATCTTTCTTTTCTGTAAAAGTGTATTTTTTCATTTGAATAGTTAATGTTGTTGTAAGCAAAAATAATTATTTGAGTTTGAATTGAATCTAAAATTTCAACAATTCTGTATATAACTTATGAACAGGTAATCCCATAACATTGAAAAAACTACCTTCAATTTTTTCAACACCTATATATCCTATCCAATCTTGAATTCCATACGCTCCTGCCTTATCATAAGGCTTGAAATTATCTACATAATATTCAACTTCTTCTTGAGTTAATACTTTAAAATAGACTTGTGTAATATCGTTAACTATTTTTATTGAATCAATAGTTTTTAAACAAATAGAAGTCATCACTTCGTGTTTCTTTCCAGATAACTGCATCAATATTTTTATGGCGTCATTTCTGTCTTTTGGTTTTCCTATTGCTTTGTTTTCAAGCCATACAATCGTATCTGAAGTAATTAATATTTCATTTTTTTTCAAATCATCATAACTACTTGATTTCAATTCAGCAAGGTAATCTGTAATTTCTACACCTTTTAAATTGGCAGGATATATTTCTTCTATTTCACGTAATTTAATTGTGAAATCAATTTCTAAATCTCTTAAAAATTTTTGCCTTCTTGGTGAACCAGAAGCAAGAATTATTGAATATTTGTTTAGTTTAGTTGAAAGCATTTTAGATATAAATTGAAATTATGGGAATTGAAATTATTCCTAGCAAAATAATGATTTTTAGCAATTTACTTAAATATTTATAGTTGTTTAAAGTTTCAGCGTACCATAATTTAGATATAAAATATATAAATGGGATCATGATAAATATCAAACCATAAAAGAAACTTAATGTGAAGTAATCTATTAAATTAAGTATAATAATAAACATCAAAAGAAGTGTGATTATTGAAATTGAAATCACACAATTTCTTGCTCTTTTTTGACCAATTATAATCGGAAGTGTTTTGTAATTCTGATGGTAATCACCATTTACATCTTCTATATCCTTTATAATTTCACGAATTAAATTTAGTAAAAAAGAAAAAACAGCATAGATTACAATTATCAATTGAATTTTAATATATAATTCCGATTCTACAGGATTTAAAATCTGAGGATCATGAAATATTAAAATAATAATCATGCTAAATGCAAGTAATAATGAAACTGCTAGATTCCCAATAATCAATGTGCCTTTAAGAATTTTGGAATAATAATAGAGTAGAACTGAAATTCCTATGAACAAAAGTGTGTATAAAGGTTTGTCAATTTTAAAAGCAATATAACTTCCAATTAGTATTCCAAGAGAAATAAAAATTTTATATATTTTTAATGCATTGCTAATTGAAATATCTTTAGTAATAATCGTTTTATGGTACTTGTTTATTAGATCTCCTTTTACATCTATGATGTCATTTATAATGTATCCAGAAGCAGTTATTAAAAGAGTAGTTACGATTAATAAGTAGAAGAGAATAGTTGTAAGAGGAGTTTCAAAAGAAGTATTTGACAGTAAAAAAATATAGGTAAAAAGTTGCATTATTGCAATCAACATAAGGTTTTTCCATCGTATTAAATTGAAAAACTTTACTACATTCATTAAAAATCTTTTTTTATTCTTGCTAAATCACGTTTGTTATCTCGATCTTTCATTGTTTCTCGCTTGTCGTATAATTTTTTTCCTTTACACAATGCTATTTCTAATTTGGCCCAACCCTTATCTGTCATAAAAAGTTTAAGTGGAATGATGGTAAGACCTACATTTTGAATTTCTTTTTCAAGTTTTTTAAGTTCACGTTTGTTTAAAAGAAGTTTTCGAGCACTTTTTGGTTTATGATTGTAATGGCTTCCATGCATATATTCATCAATGAACATGTTAATTACATAAAGTTCTCCATTCTCGTTAAATTCACAGAAACTCTCTGTTATTCGAGCTTTGCTAAGTCGAATACTTTTTATTTCAGTACCACTTAACTTTATTCCAGCAACATACTTGTCTAGAATTTCATATTCGAAACGTGCTTTTTTATTCTGTATGTTTACCTTATTATGCATTGATGCAAATGTAGTCAAAAGCAAAAATAAATACTCAGAAATTCAGAAGAGTTTTAAATTTATGATAATGAATACTTACACATAAAAAAAGCCCATCATAATTGATGGGCTTTTGTAAAAAATTAGGAGAAGTATATATTAAATTACTTTTACATTTACTGCGTTTAATCCTTTTTTACCTTCTTGAAGTTCAAATTCAACTGTATCACCTTCGCGAATTTCGTCGATTACTCCAGAAATGTGAACAAAATGTTCTTTGTTTGAACCTTCTTCAGTGATGAAACCAAATCCTTTGGCATCGTTGAAAAATTTTACTGTTCCTTGATTCATGTTATTGTGTTTTAATTATTAAAATTTACTAATTGCAAATATAATGCCATTTTTTTTAATAATCACACTTTTGTTTGATTTTATTACATTAGCTCTTATGAAACAATTATTTATATTTTCACTTCTTATTATTTTATGCGTTGAAGTCTATACGCAATTGCCTGAAGGTTTTGTATATATAGTAGATGAGATACCATTAGTTCATTCTGACTTGCGCTATTGTCATGAGAATAATTTTGTTGGAAATCCAATAGAAGGGTATCAAGAAAATGTATTAATCTTGACACTAGATGCTACAAAAGCATTAAAAAAAGTTCAAGATGAACTATTAAAAAAGGGATTTTCTCTTAAAATATTTGATGCATATCGTCCACAAAGAGCAGTAAATCACTTTCGAAAATGGGCACGAAACTTAAATGACACTTTAAATAAATCTGTATTTTATCCTGATGTAGCGAAGAAAAATTTATTCAAATACGGTTATATTTCAACGCGTTCAAGGCATAGCAGTGGAAGTACTATTGATCTAACTTTAGTAAATTTAAAAACCAATAAAGAAATGGACATGGGAACTCCCTATGATTATTTTGGTAAAGAATCTTGGGTTACTTATGAAGGGATTACTGATGCTCAAAAGAGTAATAGAAATTTACTGCAGTCCATTATGATAAAACACGGCTTCAGGAACTATCCCCAAGAATGGTGGCATTTTACGTTAAGAGGAGAGCCTTTTAAAAATCAATATTTTGACTTTATAATTGAATAATCTTGCCTATATAAACTCACTTGTAAAATGCATTTTCACAGTTGGATATTTACTTTGTGTCATCTGAATTGTAAAAGCAGAATCGGCTAAAAAAACCAATCTTTTTTGTTTATCTTTCGCTAGATAGCGTTGTTTAACACGTTTAAATTCTTTAAACTCCTCGTTTTTTGGATCTTCTGGTTGTACCCAACATACTTTGTGCATTGCTAGGTTTTCGTATGTACATTTTGCACCATATTCATGTTCAAGACGATATTGAATAACTTCATATTGAAGCGCTCCAACAGTTCCTATTACTTTTCTACCGTTTAATTCTAAAGTAAATAATTGAGCAACACCTTCATCCATTAATTGCTCAAGACCTTTCTGCAACTGTTTAGATTTCATTGGGTCTGCATTATTTACATAACGGAAATGTTCAGGAGAGAAACTAGGAATACCTTTGAAATTCAATTGCTCACCTTCTGTTAAAGTATCTCCGATTTTAAAATTTCCAGTATCGTGTAGTCCTACAATATCTCCAGGAAACGATTCATCAATAATTTCTTTTCTTTCAGCAAAAAAAGCATTTGGGCTTGAAAACTTCATTTTTTTGCCGTTTCTTACGTGTAAGTAGGGTGCATTTCTTTTAAAAGTACCAGAAACAATTTTTATAAACGCCAATCGATCTCTATGTTTTGGATCCATATTGGCATGAATTTTAAAGACAAATCCTGTCAATTTTCTTTCTTTGGAATCAACCATTCGTTCTTCAGCCATTTTTGGTTGAGGAGTAGGAGCAATTTCAGTAAAACAATCCAGCAATTCTTTTACACCAAAATTATTCAGTGCTGATCCGAAAAATACAGGTTGCAATGTTCCATCCAAGTATTCTTCCTTGTTGAATTCAGGATAGATTCCTTTTACCATTTCAAGTTCTTCACGCAATGTATTTGCCGCATTTTCTCCAATAATTTTATCCAATTCTGGAGTTTCTAAATCACTAAACTCAATTCCTTCAGAAATTGTCTGTTTTTTATCTCCAGAGAATAAATTCAATTTTTCTTCCCATATATTATAGATTCCTTTAAAGTCATAACCCATGCCTATAGGAAAACTTAAAGGGCATACTCTCAATTTTAATTTTTGTTCAACTTCATCTAGCAAGTCAAATGCGTCTTTACCTTCTCGATCCATTTTATTAATAAAAACAATAATTGGAATGTTACGCATTCTACATACTTCTACTAATCTTTCGGTCATTTCTTCAACACCTTTAGCAACATCAATTACTACGATAACACTATCAACAGCAGTTAAAGTTCGAAAAGTATCTTCAGCAAAATCCTTGTGACCTGGAGTATCAAGAATATTTATTTTTTTATCTTTATAAATAAATGCCAATACAGAAGTAGCTACAGAAATCCCTCTCTGACGCTCAATTTCCATAAAATCAGAAGTTGCACCTTTCTTGATTTTATTATTTTTCACAGCTCCTGCCTCTTTAATTGCACCACCAAAAAGTAATAACTTTTCAGTAAGTGTCGTTTTCCCAGCATCTGGATGTGAAATAATACCAAATGTTCTTCTGCGTTTTAATTCTTCTAAAAAAGACATATTATTTAAGATAAATTTTAATCGATTACAAAGATACATTATCAATCAAGAATAATAACATTTGCAATGCTTTTTCTATATTTGTCGTTTATAAAATAAAATGATAGAAGAACAAGTAATTTTAGTCGATAAAGACGACAAGCAGATAGGTCTTATGCCTAAAATGGAGGCTCATGAAAAGGCTTTACTTCACAGAGCATTTTCAGTTTTTATTTTTAATGATCAAGGAGAACTACTATTGCAACAACGAGCAGCAGAAAAGTATCATTCACCATTGGAGTGGACCAATACTTGTTGTAGTCATCAGAGAGATGGAGAAACTAATATTGAAGCAGGAAAACGTCGATTACAAGAAGAAATGGGTTTTACGACAGAACTTACAGAGGCGTTTTCATTTATTTATAAAGCACCTTTTGATAATGGTCTGACTGAGCATGAATTGGATCATGTGATGATAGGAAAATTTAATGGTATTCCGAAAATAAATCCTGACGAAGTAGAAAGTTATAAATGGATGAGTCTTGAGGATGTTAAAGTTGATATAAAATTGAATGCATCAAAATATACTGTGTGGTTTCGAATCATTTTTGACAAATATTATAATTTTTAAATAAATAGATAATGGCATTAGTTACTGTACATAGAAAAGCACATTTTAATGCTGCGCATAGATTGTTTAATCCTGAGTGGAATGACAAGAAAAATAATGATATTTTTGGTAAATGTGCCAATCCTCATTTTCATGGACATAATTATGAATTGATTGTTTCTGTTAAAGGAATGGTTGATCCTATAACAGGATTTGTAATGGATATGAAGGTTTTAAAGGACTTGATTAAAATTGAAGTCGAAGAAAAATTAGATCATAAAAATCTTAATATTGAAGTTGATGAATTTAAATCTTTAAATCCTACTGCTGAAAATATTTCAGTTGTCATATGGAATAAATTAAGAGGTAAGATCAGTCAAGAATTAGAATTAACAATCACATTGTATGAAACTCCACGTAATTATGTGGTGTATTCTGGCGAATAAATAATTGAGATGAGTAAAACAATTGAAGTAGGAGATAAGGCTCCACATTTTATTTTAAAGGATCAAAAAGGAAATAATTTTTCTTCGGAAACTTATATTGGAAAGAAGCCATTGGTTGTATTTTTCTATCCAAAAAACTTTACTCCTGGATGCATTAAAGAAGTTTGTTCTTTTAGAGATCAATACCAAGATTTTCAAGATCATGGAGTTGAAGTTGTTGGAATAAGTTCGGACAGTGAAAAATCACACCAAGATTTTATAAAGAAATACAATTTGCCATTTATTCTTCTTTCAGATTTTAAAGGAGAAGTAAGAAGGCAGTTTGGTATTCCAAGTAAGTTATTTGGGTTGCTTCCTGGAAGAATGACTTTTGTGATTGATATTAATGGGATCATTCAGTTGAGTTTTAACAGTCAATTTGGTGCTGAAAAACACATTGAAGAATCATTAAAGGTATTGTCAAAAAAATAGAGATTGTCAGACTTTAAAATTAAAACCTGACAACTATTTCACGATGCTTTTTCAAATTGTTTTCCTTTCAGTTCAATTCCGAATACAGCATTACAGATGACTTCACTAGAGTCCTGTATATTTTTAGTTACTTCTACTGCAATCAATAATTCGTTGGTATTAAGTTTTTTAACAACGCTTTTTATGATTAATTCATCATTTAGAAAAGCGTTTTTTAAGATGTTAATCCTTTGAAGTGCCGGTTTTGAAACTATAAATTTTTGAAATGGAATTACTGACTTGAGTGTATAGCCTTCCATTTTTTTATATAAAACGTGCGGTAAGAGTGCTCTTTTATTATTTACTTGGTTGATAGCAACTGTAAATTTCGTGATTGTAGTTGTAGTAGATGATTGAATGTTTTTCATGGCTTTATGGTGTTATGTATATGTAAATTTGCTCATAATTTGTGTTTGCATACTTTTTTAAAAGAGGATTCGCGCGATGTTTCATAGAATAGATTGATTGAATAATAGCATGTATTGTTTTCATAATGATTGATTTTAATTATTAAATAATTGATATAAAAAAAGGTGCTTTTCTGTTAAAGAAAAGCACCTTTTAAATTAATTTATAATTTTGTTGGTTTATGGTCGATGTTTATATTGACTTGAACTTTTCTTTATATAGAGATACTGTTTTTGTACCTTATGCATAGACATATAGTTGCAGACATTGCGAAGAATCGAAATGGCTGAAGAAATACTGTTTGTAATAAAGTGTTGCATTTTATGTCAATTATGAATCAAATTTAGAAATATTTTTTTCTCATACAAATCTTTCCAAGTAAATATTTATATTTTTAACACTAAATTTATAATTTATGTATAAAAATATCAAAGTCATCGCATTTGATGCTGACGATACACTTTGGGTCAATGAACCTTATTTTCGAGAGGTTGAACATGAATTTGCACGACTACTTTCATCATTTGAAACAGAAAATAAAATCAACCAAGAACTGTTTAAAATGGAAATAGACAATTTGGAATTGTATGGTTATGGTATTAAAGGATTCATGTTGTCTATGATTGAATCTGCTATTGAACTATCCAATCATAAAATTTCTAATGAAACGATTTCTAAGATTATAAATTTAGGGAAAGAAATGCTAGAAAAACCTATTGAATTACTTGATGGTGTGGAAGAAGTGTTGAAGTATTTAAGTGTTGAGTATAAATTAATTGTTGCAACCAAAGGGGACTTACTGGATCAAGAAAGGAAATTGAAAAAGTCTGGATTGATAAAATATTTTGATCACATTGAAGTGTTGAGTGATAAAAAAGTAAGTAATTATAAGAGATTGATTGATTTTCTAGAAATTGAGCCTTCAGAATTTTTAATGATAGGAAACTCTTTAAAGTCAGATATTTTACCACTTATTAAAATAGGAGCACAGGTTATTCATGTACCTTTTCATACTACATGGGAACATGAAAAAGTTGAAGTACACTCATCAGAAGAATCTTTTGAAACCTTAGATTCATTAACAGAAGTTTTAGCATTATTATAACATTAATAATCCGTAGATTTGCAAGAAAATAAATATTAAATATTATGGCAAGCGTTAAAAATTTAAAGAAAGATATTAATTACGTACTAGGAGATGTTATTGAAGAATGTTATACTTGGGAACTTGTAAACCCTTCAGCAGACACTAAGAAATCTCAAGCAATTGTCGACGAGGCAATTTCAAGTTTTGATGCATTAATTTCTAAAGTAAATGATAAAAATGTTGAGAATAAAAAAGCACATTACAAGTCTGTTCAATCAGAATTGCAAACTGTTGCTTCAGCATTACTAGGTAAAGTTAATAAATTATAAGTTTTATATACTATTATTCGATTTCATTCGTTTTTACTATATTAAAATCATCTAATTTTTATTACAATATGGCTAGAGCAATTTTCGATTACACTAAGACCGTTCTCAAAAAAGTGAGTTTTGACTCACAATTATTTTGCAAAGAATTAGAAAAAGCATTGAAAAGGTTATTACCTTATGAAGTTGATGAATTAAAAATCTGGCTTCGAGAGTTTACTTATGAAAAACCAGAATTAGATGTCTGTTTAGTATTAATCAGATAGAAATAGCATACTGAGCACAATAAAAATTGTTTCTTAATAATTGACAATATACATTGTGCTCAATATGGTATTATTTTTTTGCTTGAAGTGGACTTAAAATTTTCACGTCATTAAAAGCAATTTCTCCTCTTACAACACTATCAATAACATTTTTAAGGGCTTCAACCAATTGAATTTTTAATTGTGATTTATGGTAAATAAGACTTACTTCTCTCGCTGGTGCTGGTAAATTAAATTCACGCAAGTGTTTTCTGTCTTTTTCATTTAGATCTAGCGTCTGTAAATAGGGCAGTAGTGTCATTCCTAGGCCTTCTTTTGATAATTTAATCAATGTATTGAAACTACCACTTTCAAGATGAAATTGTGAAGTTGTATCGTTTTTAAATGCCCTACATAAATTGATAACACTTTCTTTGAAGCAATGACCATCTTCTAGAAGTAAAATATCATCCAATTCTAGTTCTTCTGGATTCAATGTTTTATTGGAATACATTCTATGATTTTCTGGAACAAATCCTACAAAGGGTTCGTAATAAATCACTCGTTCTTTTATAGATTCATTTTCCAATGGAGTCGCTGCAATCGCAGCATCAATATGACCATCATTCAGTTTTTTAATAATATCTTCAGTTGTTAATTCTTCAATTATAAGATTCACTTTTGGATATTTATTAATAAATGTTTTTAAGAACATAGGCAATAAAGTAGGCATTACTGTAGGGATGATTCCCAATTTAAATTCTCCTCCGATATATCCTTTTTGTTGGTCAACGATGTCAGTAATTCGATTGCTTTCATCCACAATAATTTTGGCTTGTTCTACAATTTTTTTTCCTATTTCAGTAAGTTGAATAGGTTTTTTACTTCTATTAAAAATTTTCGCATCTAGTTGATCTTCAAGTTTTTGAATCTGCATGCTTAATGTAGGCTGTGTCACGAAACAATGCTCGGAAGCAATCGTGAAATTCTGATATTCAGCGACGGCAAGTACATATTTTAATTGAGTGATGGTCATAAGTATAAATAATTTTGATAAAAGTATTAAAATTATCAATTAAACTTATACTAAATTGATTTTAATTTAAAAAAACAGGTAAAAAAAGTATAGTGTATTTTTTTGATAGAAAAAATTAACTCCAAAATTTACGTTTTTTGTTGAGTATTTCTTCAGATTTTTGATATTCATCTTCAGGAGTTACTTTTAAAAAAGAAGGATGCTGTTCAATTGAAAATTCTATTTTTGAAACGATATCTTGAACTGTATCATTTTCATAATCTATTTCAAGAGGTTTTTTAATCACCATAGATTGTAAAACGCCTCTTTTTTTAATATTTAATCCTTTCTTGTCAAATGATCTTCTAAAACCATCAATAACAATAGGAATAACTATAGGCTTGTATGTTTTAATAATATGAGCAGTTCCTCTTCGGATAGGTTTAAAAGGTGTTGTCGTTCCCTGGGGAAACGTGATGACCCATCCATCTTCAAGGGCAGTTCCTATACTAGAAATATCCGACATTTTTACTTGACGATTCACATCTTTCCCTTCACTACGCCATGTTCTTTCTACAGAGATGGATCCTGCATAGGCAAAAATCTTTGGGATGAGCCCTGATTTCATTGTTTCAGAAGCTGCAATAAAATACACATTCAATTTAGGATTCCAGATATACCCTATATTCTTGAGGTTATCTACACGTCCTTTTAAAGACGAATTGAACACATGAAACATCGCAGCAACATCTGCGAAATACGTCTGATGATTGGCTACAAATAAAACATTAGTATCAGGTAAATCTCGAATAATTTCTGAGCCGTCTATTTTTAAGTTGTTGAATCTTCTATAGCGACCATGAGAAATGATACCAAGGATTCGTATCAACCATTTTTTAAGAAATAGAATGTGTCCAAAAGGATTTCTCTTAAATATTGACATATTATTTACTGATTAGGGTAATAGCAAATTTACAAAATTAACTTAGTTATCCAACTAAAAAAACGTGTCGATTCGATCCTTTTTTGTGAGTATAGCGATTAAAAACTATATTAAGAAGATTGTTTTATTACTAAAATTCTCGACACAAAAATTTTATTCAAAATTTTACTCGAACGGATATTAAAAATTATTTATCGATTTAATCAAATCTTTGATTTCACTCAGTATCATAGCCGTTGCTCCCCATACAATATGTTTTTCAAATTTAAAACAAGGGATATCAATACTATCCATATAGGAGGTTTGCATGTTTTTTATAATAACATTTGTATCATCTAGTAAGTCTGAAAGTTTTACTTCAATGATTTCTTCTACCTCCTCATTTGGAATAAAAGAAGGAACGAATTCTAGCATTCCTATGAATGGTGTTACTAGAAAATTACTTGGAGGAATATATGCTTCTGTCAATTCTTTAATAATCTGAATATCTGCCATATCTACACCAACTTCTTCATAAGTTTCACGCTTGGCAGTATGGTTAAAATCGGGATCTGTTTTTTCAGTTTTACCACCAGGAAAACTGATCTGTGCAGAATGTGTTCCATTATAACTTGCTCTCAACATGAGTAAAAACCGAGTTTTATTTTCAGAATCGGGATAGAAAAGGGCTAGTACTGCAGCACGCTTGGGATTATTGGCTTTTATTTTATCCTCAGAATAATTAAGACGCATCTCTGGCGCCAATCGAAATTGTGAGGGCAGTCCTCCTAAAGTTGCTTTTTCAATAAATGGAATAGTTGACTTGAAATCAGAATAATTCATTGTGTAAATCTACTTTTTTTTGTTGAAAAGTGGAACTAAAGTTTGTTGAAATTGACTTGACATTAAATTTTTAAAAGACTAACTTCGCTTATCGATCGATATAGTTCATTAAAACAAACCATATCTTAACATT
>CAJQNZ010000012.1 GCA_905479835.1 uncultured Flavobacteriaceae bacterium | reverse complement strand
TCTACTCCAAGTTTGCATATAGTATGGAACCTGTTAAGTACCCTATCCCATTCTTCTTTTTCATCTTTAGTTAGTGTTTTGCCTTCAGACAATTTTTGGTATAAATAAAATCGTCCAAGACCTGTAGGCTTAAAAACAGCATATGGAATTGATTGCTTTTCATCTGCAAAATTTATAGTTTTTATAGTTTTAGCCAATACATCATCAAAACTCACTTCTTTATCTTTGCCCTCTACTGAATAATCTAAAACACTATGTACATTTCCTTTTTTATGCATTTTTTCTATAACTGGTAGGCAATCATCTTCATTAACTCCACCACAGAAATGATCAAAAACTGTAGAACGAATTAATTTTTCTACTGGCAAATGAGCATTTAGGGCAAAATTTGTCACAGCTGTACCAATACGCACCAAAGGTTGCTTTTGAATCATTTTAAATAAAAAGTACGCTCTTTCCAATTCTGAATCAGATTTTAGTGAAAATGCAACTTTAGTGTCATCAAATAGATTTTTCATAAATATCAATGTCTTTTTTTGTGAAATATACACAACAAATATACTTTACAAAATTGATATTTTTTGACATTTTACACGTAATTTGCATGATAAATAAAATGATCCATGAAATCTATTCTATCTGACAACTACTCAATTCATTTCAATGACAATGCATACAAAGAGTTAAACAAGTATCTGTCTGAAAACAAGTCAAGTAAGGTATTTGTATTGGTCGATGAAAATACAAATGAGCATTGCTTTTCGATTTTTAAAGAAATGATTACAACAGAAATTGAAGGAGAACTTATTCAAGTACCTGCTGGTGAATATTTTAAGAATATTGATACATGTATTGATGTCTGGAGTCAATTAACAGATTCTGGTGCGGATAGAAATAGTTTACTCATTAATCTTGGAGGTGGAGTTATAACTGATATGGGCGGTTTTATTGCTTCTACATTTAAGAGAGGGATAAAATTTATTAATATCCCTACTACACTATTGAGTATGGTTGATGCTTCTGTAGGAGGAAAAACTGGAGTTGATTTTGGTGTGTTAAAAAATCAAATTGGTTTATTTTCCAATCCTGAAATGGTTGTAATTGACTCACAGTATTTGGCTACTGTTACAGAAAGAGAAATTCGTTCAGGAATGGCTGAAATCATAAAATATGGATTGACATATGATAGTAAACTATGGGATCAAGTGAAAGAATTAGAAGATCTAGAAATCAGTGTTTTAAATTCAATAATATATCGATCTATTGAAATTAAAAACACAATTGTTCTTGAAGATCCAAGAGAGAAAAATTTGCGTAAAATATTAAACTTTGGTCATACATTAGGGCATGCAATTGAATCTTATCATCTAGAATCTGAAGAGAAAAATAATTTAACACATGGAGAAGCAATTGCAATAGGTATGATTACAGAAACTTATATTTCTCACAAACTCTTAGGTTTTCCAAAAGAAAA
This sequence comes from uncultured Flavobacteriaceae bacterium, assembly GCA_905479835.1. Taxonomy (GTDB): domain Bacteria; phylum Bacteroidota; class Bacteroidia; order Flavobacteriales; family Flavobacteriaceae; genus Urechidicola. Next base: position 1,601 of record CAJQNZ010000012.1, on the reverse strand, counting down.
ATTAGAAGAAATAAAAAAAGTGATTCTATCTATTTACACTAAATTCCCAATAGATAAATCTGATTATCAACCTATCATGAATTTGTTAAAACATGATAAAAAGAATTCCAATGGTGAAGTGAACTTTGTTTTACTATCTGATATTGAGGATTATAAACTAAATTGCAAAGTATCTGAAGAACTGATAATTGAAAGTATTGATTATTATCTCAGTTCATAAAAAAAACTATTTTGACAATCGATAAATAGTTTCATATTGAGGAACTATTTCTTCTAAAGAGAAACTTCTTGCTTGTTCAAGTGCATTCTTTTTAACGCTATCAAGTAATTCCTCATTTTTCAATAAGCGAATTGCATTTTCTGCCATTTCATCAACATTTCCTAAATCACTTAAATATCCCGTAACTCCATCAATATTTACTTCTGGTAATCCTCCAGTATTAGTAGATATAACCGCTGTTTTTGCAGCCATAGCTTCCAATGCAGCCAATCCAAAACTTTCTGTTTCAGAAGGAAGAAGAAAGATATCAGAATAGCATAAAATTTTATTTACTTCATTACTATTCCCCATAAAGATAACTTTTTTATAAATCCCCAAATCTTTCACGCGTTGCTCCATCTTTTCTATTTCTGGACCTTCACCTACCAATAATAACTTAGAAGGGACTTCTTGTTGGATTTTATAGAATATCTCTATAACATCAATAGGTCTTTTTACTTCACGCATATTACTTACATGCGTTATAATTTTTTCCCCTTTAGTGGCTAGTGCAGAGCGATTGCATTCGGAATCTTTAATTTCTGGATATTTTTTTAAATCTATAAAATTATAAATTACTTCAATATCAGTTTTAATATTGAACAATCTTAAGGTGTCTTCCTTTAAATTATTTGACACAACTGTGACCGCATCTGAATTATTAATACTGAATTCTACAGCTGCTTGATAAGTAGGATGACTACCTACTAAAGTAATGTCGGTTCCGTGAAGTGTAGTTACTACTTTAATATTTATTCCTTTTTCAGCAAGCATTTGCTTTGCCATATAAGCTGCATACGCATGAGGTATCGCATAGTGTACGTGTAGGATTTCTAAATTATAACTTGAAACGACTTCAACAAGTTTGGTAGAAAGAGCTAACTCATATGGTTGAAAATGAAAAAGTGGATACTCTTCAACAAATACTTCATGAAAATGAATGTTTCTTGCTAATAAATCCAATCGAACAGGTTGTTTATAAGTTATAAAATGAATCTCATGTCCATTATCGGCAAGTGCCATACCAAGTTCTGTTGCTACTACTCCACTACCTCCAAAAGTCGGATAACATACAATTCCTATTTTCATGTGTTAAGTTTGTTCTTATTTATTTTATTATCAGACGTAAATGTACAAGATAACTAACATTCAAATCATAAATTTTTGATAAAAAAATCCTGCAATTGCAGGATTTAATAACTTGGTTAAGTTGGTTTCTAGTAATCTCCTAATGTCACAGGATTTTGATCCAATGCACTTTGAAGTTGTGCATCGTTTGGTGGTTTTCCGTGCCAAGCATGAGTTCCTGCCATAAAATCTACACCATGTCCCATATCTGTAT
>CAJQNZ010000011.1 GCA_905479835.1 uncultured Flavobacteriaceae bacterium | reverse complement strand
TGACATGCGAAATAGTATGATTACAGCATCTTTCAAATTATTAGAATGCTTAGATAAGCCACCTTTAAGGAATAATGATAGCATTAATAAGTATTTAGGATTTGTAGGTTTGTCTCCAACGTTTGATCCGATTGTAAATGATATCAATAGTTCGGGAAGAATACAACTATTGACAAATAATAGATTGAAAGAATTATTGTCACTTTGGACAAGTGAAATTGTTGCTGTAACTGAAGAAGAGGTTAGTTGGCTCAACTATAATAATAATATTTATACGCCTTTTTTATTGAAAAATGGTTCGTTTAGAAATATGCTAAATGCATATTGGCAAAATAACACAATGAATACTTTCCATTTAGATAAAGGGACAGAGGTGAAATTCGATTTTAAAAATTCAAAAGTAAACACCGATGCATCTGAAATTTTTGAAAGTTCAGAATTTGAAGATCATTTAGCAATTTGTGCAACATCATCAAAAATTGCTAATACACAATCTAAAAGTTTGCGAAAACGAATTGTTGAAATATTGAAGTTAATTGAAACGCAGTTAGAAAAAAATTAAAATGATTAAATTATTCATAACTATTCATTGTCAGGTCGAGCGGAGTCGAGACCTACTAATAACCTCTTGCCTCTCGACTCCGCTCGAGATGACATGCTCGAGGAGATATCCTATATTATGATAAAGTTTTTTAGACATATCCGTAAATCACTTCTTAGTGAAGGTAAAACATCCAAGTATTTTAAATACGCAATTGGAGAAATTGTACTTGTAGTTATTGGTATTTTAATTGCACTACAGATTAATAATTGGAATGAGAATAAAAAATTCAAAGAAAAAGAGCGCCAAGTATTAACAGAGATTATTTCAGATTTAGAATTTACACTTCAAGATTTTGATAGAGTTATTAATACAAGAACTAATAACCTAAACAGAACTATTAATTCAATCAATACAATAGTTGATGTTTTGGAAAATGATAAATCCTATCACGATTCTTTGGCATATCATTTTAGGGCTGCCAACGCTTATGATATAATTAATTTTAAGACAAGTGGTTATCAATCTTTAGTATCTATAGGAACTGACCTTATAGAAGATCCAGAGATTCGTTCAGCAATTGGAAAATTTCATACTTCATCATTTAATCGTGTTAACGGTGGATTTGAAGAAGTACATTTAGATTTTTATAGTTATATGATGGATTATTTTAGAAAGGAGTTTACTTCCGTTTTTGTGAATGATTCTATTGATAAAATGGTGCCTAATGATTTTGAAAGACTAAAAACAAACAGCGAATACATACAATCATTAAAAGCATTTTTAGGCGTGAATATGGCTTATTTAGATATTTTAAACGATGCTACATCAGAGGCAGAACAATTAAAAAAGGATATTGAAAATTATTTAAAATGAACATCCAAAACTACATAAACGGAGAACTGGTTGCACCAGAGGCAGGTAATTATTTGGATAATTACAATCCATCAAACGGAGAAGTATATGGTCAAATTCCTAATTCGTCTAGTGAAGATGTGGAATTGGCATATGACTCAGCAAAGAAAGCATTTAAGCAATGGTCAAACACAACATTTGAAGAACGTAGTAGAATACTTATAAAAATCTCTGAATTATTAGAAGCAAATTTAGAACGTTTTGCAGCAGCAGAATCTAAAGACAATGGGAAACCATTATCATTGGCTCGTAAAATTGATATTCCAAGAGCAGCAAGTAATTTTCGTTTTTTTGGAAATGCGATAACGCAGTTTGCAAGCGAAAGCCATGAAAGTGTAGGTCAAGGAGCGATAAATTACACATTGCGCCAGCCAATAGGAGTTGTTGGTTGTATTTCTCCTTGGAACTTACCTTTGTATTTATTTACGTGGAAAATCGCTCCAGCAATTGCAGCAGGAAATTGCGTAGTTGCCAAGCCAAGCGAAGTCACACCGATGACGGCATATTTGTTGGGTGAAATTTGTACAGAAGCAGGACTTCCAAAAGGTGTGTTGAATATTGTGCATGGATTAGGAACAACTACAGGTCAAGCCATTGTAGAGCATCCAGATATTAAAGCAATTTCTTTTACTGGCGGAACTGCTACAGGAGCGCATATTGCTCGCGTAGCAGCGCCAATGTTTAAGAAGTTGTCATTAGAACTAGGAGGGAAAAATCCAAACATCATTTTTGCAGATTGTGATTATGATGATATGCTGGAAACTTCTGTTCGTTCATCGTTTACGAATCAAGGGCAGATTTGTCTTTGCGGAAGTAGAATTTTTGTGGAAGCATCTATTTATGAACGTTTCAAGAAAGATTTTGTAGAAAAAGTAAAACAATTAAAAGTTGGTCATCCTTCAGAATCTGATACAAATATTGGTGCATTGGTATCAAAACCACATTTAGAAAAAGTTGCTGAATATATAGAAATAGCCAAACAAGAAAACGGAAAAGTACTCTGTGGAGGTGGAGACAGAGTCACAGTCAGAAATTATGAGAATGGATATTATCTTGCTCCTACCGTTATAGAAGTTCCTACTGATGAATGTAGAGTGAATCAAGAAGAAATTTTTGGACCTGTAGTTACAATTATGCCTTTCACTACTGAAGAAGAAGTATTAGAAATGGCAAACAAAGTAAAGTACGGATTGTCAACTACACTTTGGACAAGTGATTTAAAGCGTACAATGCGAATGAGCAATCAATTGCAGTCTGGAATTGTTTGGGTAAATACTTGGATGATGCGTGATTTAAGAACGCCTTTTGGCGGAGTGAAAGCATCTGGAGTTGGTCGTGAAGGAGGTTTTGAAGCGCTACGTTTTTTTACGGAAGCAAAAAATGTGTGTATAAAGTATGAATAAAGAAATTAGACAGAAAATTATCACTGTTTGTAATGATAAAATTGAAAAGAAAGGTGAGAATGTAGGATTGTCATTCTATGCTTTTTTTGCAAATAAAAATAATAATCCACAACTGTTACTAGAAGTTGCAGAATGGTGGATATTGAAACATAAATTAGATCATTTTGAAAAGGCAGTTAAGATTAAAAAAATGATTGAGAATAAATTATAGATATGAATTTAGGATTAGAAAATAAAAACGCATTGGTTTGCGGTAGCACACAAGGAATAGGAAAAGCATCAGCAATGGCACTGGCACGGGAAGGCGTAAATGTTACTTTGCTAGCGAGAAATGAAGATAAACTGAAGCAAGTATTATCAGAACTTCCAAATAATGGTCAGAATCACAGTTATTTGGTTGCTGATTTTCAGAAACCAAACGAATTAAAAGAGATTTTAGAAAATTCAAAACTCGAGTTTCACATTCTTGTAAACAATACAGGAGGACCTGCAGGCGGACCTGTCTTCAAAGCTTCTTTAGATGAGTTTGAAAGCGCTTTTACACAACATTTAAAATGTAATCATGTGTTGGTTCAAGCAGTTGTGCCTTATATGAAATCAAAATGTTTTGGAAGAATTATTAATATAATTTCAACTTCTGTAAAGCAACCTTTAGATGGACTTGGAGTTTCAAATACCATTCGAGGAGCAGTTGCAAATTGGTCAAAAACATTGGCAAATGAATTAGGAGAACACGGAATTACAGTAAATAATGTACTTCCTGGAGCCACAGGAACTGAAAGATTGACAGAGATATTGAAAAATAAATCAGCCAAAACTGGAAAATCAATTGATGTTGTTTCTGACGGAATGAAAAATGCAGTTCCTGCAAAAAGATTTGCAGAGCCACAAGAAATTGCGAATGCAGTTACATTCTTGTCTAGTGCTGCTGCGAGTTATATAAATGGAATTAATCTACCTGTTGATGGTGGAAGAACAAAATCTTTGTAGATTTATAGAATTAAAAAACACAAACTATGAGCAAATTAGTATCGCCTTTAAATTTTAAAGCATGGATTGAAGAAAACCGTCATTTGTTAAAGCCACCTGTTGGAAATAAATGTGTGTGGAAAGATGGTGATTTTATTGTGATGGTTGTTGGTGGTCCAAATAATAGAAAAGATTATCATTATAATGAAACACCTGAATTTTTCTACCAAGTAGAAGGAGATATCGTCTTGAAAATTATTGATAAAGGAACTCCAAAAGATGTGCATATCAAAGAGGGTGATATTTATTTGTTACCTCCAAAAGTACCGCATTCTCCACAAAGAGGAGCAAACACTGTAGGATTGGTAATTGAATATAAAAGACCTGAAGGAATGCGTGATGCATTGTTATGGTTCTGTGAAAACTGTGTAACGAAGTTGTATGAAGAAGATTTTACAGTCAAAAATATTGAGACAGATATGCCTAAAATATTTGATAAGTATTATAACGATCAAGAAAAACGTAGTTGCCCAAATTGTGGTGAAGTTATGCAGGCACCAAAAAAAGTTCAGATAGATTAATATGAAGCGAAAATTAAGAATAAACGGCCACTCACATTTACTTCCTTATCCTGAGCAAATTCCACAGTTCATGAAGGAAAAGGAAATTTTTTGGGTAGATGATGAACGTAAACATATGCTTCAAAAAGGATGGAAACGTCCTGTAACTGATTCAAGTTTTTTTTTAGATGAAAAACTAGAATGGATGGAGAAAAATCGTTTGGATCATGCAGTGGTTTTAAATCTTTCTCAATTATATGGAAACGGATTGCGTCTTGAAGAAATGAAAAAAGCCTTGCGTTTTCAAAATGATTTTAATG
>CAJQNZ010000010.1 GCA_905479835.1 uncultured Flavobacteriaceae bacterium | reverse complement strand
TTACTGACGAAATAATTTCATCTCAATCATAAAATGAAATTATTCAAAACCATATTAAATACAATTCCGAGACCTATTTTAATAAAAGTAAGTTATTTGGTGCGTCCGTTAATGGCTTTATATTTGAAAGGAAGCGAATTTCCCGATCCAATTGATGGAAAAAGTTTCCGTAAGTTTTTACCGTATGGTTATGAAACACAAAGGTTAAATGTCTTATCACCTTCTACTCTTTCACTAGAACGTCACAGATTGTTATGGTTATACTTAAAAAACGAAACAGATTTTTTTACTGCGGATAAAAAAGTCCTACACTTTGCTCCTGAGCAATGTTTTCTAAAACGGTTTAAATCATTGAAAAATTTAGATTACACAACCACAGATTTAGAATCTCCAATTGCTGATGTAAAAGCAGATATCTGCAACTTACCATTTGAAGATAATTCTTATGATATCATTTTTTGCAATCATGTATTGGAACACATTCCAGATGATACCAAAGCAATGCAAGAATTGTATCGTGTACTTAAAAAAGGAGGAATGGCAATTCTACAAATTCCGCAAGAAATGGATAGAGAAACAACATTTGAAGACAATTCTATTACCGACAAAAGAGAACGTGCTAAAATATTTGGGCAATATGATCACGTACGCATTTACGGAAGAGACTATTTTGACAAATTGCGTTTAATAGGATTTAAAGTTGATGAAGTTGATTATACGAAAACTCTTACTAGAGAAGAAATTAGAAAGTATTGCTTGACGGAAGGTGAGATTTTACCTGTTTGTTACAAGTAAACCTTCACTTGTATACGTCTGAAGATTTCCATTTTCATCAACATAAATTAAATAGGCTTGTAGTTCAGGATGTTTTTCTAAAAACGACATCGATTTTTCAAATCCCATCGCCATAAGAGCAGTTGCGTATCCGTCAACATCTGCACAATCTAAGGCTGAAATAACGGTTACTGCTAGTAGATTGCTTTCAGTAGCATATCCGGTTTTGGCATTGATTGTATGCACGTATTTACGTCCTTGCTCATCAATTCTATATTTCCTATAATTACCAGAACTGGCTAAGGATTTATTTTCTAATCGTACATACTTATGAATCGTTCTTGTGCCATCTGTATTAGGATCTTCAAGCCATACTCTCCAGAACTCACCATTCATATTAACTCCTCTTGCTCTTATTTCTCCTCCTAATTCTATTCTATAATTCTCGCATTTATTTTCTTCAAAAAACCTTCCAATCAAATCAACTCCATACCCTTTCCCTATCGCATTGAAATCAAAAAGCATTTCAGAACTTGATTTCGATATTTTTCCATTTTCCAATTTTACTTTGTCAAACCCGACATTATTCATCATTTTTTTAACTGCCGATGAATCTATATTTATCAATTCTTTTCCAGGTCCAAAACCCCAAGCATTTACTAGAATCCCTACAGTTGGGTCAAAAAAACCATCGGTTTCCGTATAAATTCTATTCGATTTAATATAAACTTCTTTAAAAATAGCGTCAATCTCTATATTAGTATCTCCCGCATTAATTTTAGAAATATCTGAAGTAGGAATATAGGCTGATATAGATTTATTCGATATGTAAATGATACTATCAATCTGCTTGGAAAAATCTCTGTTTAATGCATCTTGATAGGAAATATTAAACGTAGTCCCAAAAGCATTTCCATTCAATTGCTGGTATTCTATTTTTCCCTTTTCACAAGAAATAAATACTAAAAAAGAAAATAATAAAAGAGCTCTTTTCATATGATAAAATGTATTCAAAAAACAAAATTACATTATATTCTTTGTTAAAAACATCATAAATTGAAATTTAGACGTAAAATACATTTCTTTTTTAATAACTTTGTGTAACTCAAAAAAAACCAATTCTCATGAAAAAACTATTTTTACTATTACTCTCTACTATATTTTTAATATCATGTGTTTCCAAGAAACAATATACAGATTTAGAAACTAGTTATAATTCTACCAAGCAAGATCTTGTAAATACTAAAGCAGAATTACAAAAATGTCTTATTGCCAAAGGTGAAGGATCAAGTAATGTGTCTGGTCTTGAAGGAAAAATTGATTTATTAAATAATCAAATTAGTGACTTAAAAGCAGATAAAGCACAGTCTGTTAAACAAGTAGAAAACTTAACTGTTTTAACACAATCAGCAAGTGACAATATTAAAACCGTAGTTGCTCAATTGAGTGAAAAAGACAAGTATATCAACGGAATTCGAAGTGCGATGACTAAGAAAGATTCTATCAATCTTGCGGTTGCGTTTCATTTGAAAAAAGAATTGGATGCAGGAATTCAAGATCAAGATATTCAGATTGATGTAGAAAAAACAGTAGTTTACATTTCTATTGCTGATAAATTATTATTTAACAGTGGAAGTTCAATAGTTTCTGAAAGAGCAAAAACCGTACTTGGAAAAGTTGCAACAGTAGTTTCTTCTAGACCAGAAATGGAAGTTCAAGTAGAAGGATATACTGATAATGTACCGATTTCATCTGCAAGTGTAAGAGACAATTGGGATTTAAGTGTAAATCGTGCAACTTCAGTTGTGAGAGTATTACAGAAAGATTTCAATATCGATCCTAAACGTTTAATTGCTGCAGGAAGAAGTGAATATGTACCTATTGCAAGCAACGATACTCCGACAGGTAGATCAACAAATCGAAGAACAAGGATTGTAATTCTTCCAAAACTTGAAGAGTTCTTTGATATTTTAGAACAAAAACCAGAATAAATAGTTTCCTTATTTAATATAAAAAGTCTTTCAGAATTATTTTTTGAAAGGCTTTTTAATTTGCATCATAATTCCGACTTCTTATCTAAGCTAGTACCTTTTCGAAACTATCAAAGGCAACATAATAAGGTTGGTCTTTAAAAACTGGCAATTCAACACTCTCTGCATTAGCAATACCAATGGCTGCAAACCATACTTTGGCATTCTGTTGGATGGCATGTTCTTTAAAGGTCTCCATCCATATAGTATCGTATCTTTCTGGTTGTTGAATATTACTTGAAACTTTTACCAAAACAAATATGGTCGGTTCGCCTTTTTTATACAATACATACTGTGGATGCTTTTTCAATTTGCTATTAATGGCAACAAATTCATAGCCCATTTCTTGAAGTTTTTCTCCAATGATATTCATTCCAAGGTTATGTAATTCTTGGGCAGTCAGTGGTCTCAACATGGTTTATTTCTTCTTATTTCTTTTGTTATAATTCTTGTCACCTCTAGTTCTTGGCTTTTTATATTTTTTTGCAATTTCTCTACGATAAGAACCTCCTTGATTGGTTTTACTGTTTTTTTCACTTTTTTCATGAAACGCAGCTCCCCTCTCATCATCTACTGCTTTTTTATGAGGGTTTTCAATTTCTATTTCTTTTGGACGTTCTTCAGGTGTTAATTCCTCAGAAAGTTCTACTTCAACAGGAAAATCTACACTTGGAATTTCAATTTTCATCAATTTTTCAATTGCTTCCTTTGCTTTGGTTTCTGCTTCAGTAAAGAAAAGTATTGATTTCCCTTCATGAGCTGCTCTACCTGTTCTTCCTATACGGTGCATATAATTTTCTGGAAAGGAAGGTGTGTCAAAATTCACCACATGACTTATTTCATCAAGATCCAATCCACGTGCCATCACATCAGTAGCAACCAATATTCTATTTTCTCCTTGGTCAAATTGATTTATAGAACGTATTCTGTAATTCTGAGTTTTATTAGAATGAATGACACACAATTCGTCATTGTATATTTCATCTAATTTATTAAACAATCGATCAGCACTTTTTTTATTGGACACAAAAACCAATACTTTACTAAAATCTTCTTTGTTTTTTAATAAATGAATCAGCAGATTGGCTTTGGTATAAAAGTTGGTAACCTCATAACATTCCTGAGAAATATTATCAAGAGGTGTTCCACTTACTGCAATAGAAATCTTGGCAGGAGCAATAAAATAATCGGTAATTAAAGCATCTACATCTTCGGTCATTGTAGCAGAAAACATAATGTTCTGTCGTCGTTCCTGAAGAATTTCGAAAATATTCATTAATTGAAAACGAAATCCAAGATCCAACATAACATCCACCTCATCTATCACTAATTTCTGAATAGATTTCATTTTAAGCGCTCTACTCAATGCAAGATCATACAATCTTCCAGGAGTCGCTACAATAATATCTGTTCCTTGAGCAATGGCTTGTTTCTGCGTATTGATATTCGTTCCTCCATATACTCCTAAAACACGAACATTAATATACGCTGCTAATTTCTCTATTTCTTCAACAACTTGAAGCACCAATTCTCGAGTAGGAACTAACACCAATACTCTTGGAGTTACTTGCTTTGAGAATTTTAAATCTCGCAAAATAGGCAACATATAAGCAAATGTTTTCCCTGTACCAGTTTGCGCAATTCCTACCATATCTTTTCCAGATAGTATCACAGAAAATGCCTGTTCTTGAATAGGTGTAGGCTTTACAAATCCTAAATCGTCAATTGCATAATGCAATTGCTTGGATAGGTTTAACTCTTCAAAAGTGCTCATTCACAAATATTTTGTGCAAAGGTACGGTTATTTTGGTTTTGAGTTGTTAATTATCGGTTATGTGTTGACTTTCAATACATATTCAGAATGTATCAGAAAAAATATTATATTTATAATCAACAAACTAACCATTTTTTATTGCGCTATGATTAAGTTCTTCAGCCGAATTCTTAATCTCAGTACGAGTATTCGCTTTTTCGAATGTATCGAGAACTATTGATCTAAAGTTTCAAAATGACCTTGAGTTAAACAAAAAACCCAACACAATGTGTTGGGTTTTCTACCTCTTTTTAAAAAAAATATTAATGTTTTTCTTTTATCAATTCAGGAAATTTTTTCTGAAACCTTTTCAACCTTGGAATAGAAACATTTCTTATATATGGGTTATTAGGATGAAGCCTTTCGTAGTTTTGATGGTAGTCTTCCGCAATCCAAAACTTAACAAAAGGATATACTTCTGCTGCAATTATAGATTGTAATTTATCTGCCAATGCTTTTTTCTTACCTACAATTATTTCTTTCTGCTCATCATTTTGATAAAAAATAATTGAACGATACTGAGAGCCTCTATCTCCACCTTGCCCATTAACTTGTGTAGGGTTTTGAGAACCAAAATACACATCAACTAAAGTAGAAAAACTTACTTTTTCAGGATCATAAATCACTTCTACTGCTTCTGCATGACCAGTTCTTCCTGTATTACTTTTCTCATAAGTTGGATGATCAGTATATCCTCCAGAATATCCGCTGATCACTTCTTCTACTCCGATTATACTTTCATAAACAGCCTCTACACACCAAAAACATCCACTTGCAAAATATGCTTTCGCCTTTCCATTTTCCAAAGGAACAACAACTGGATCTTGAGTTAACACTTCTATTTTTCGCAACTCTGTATCGCTGATTTTTTTCTTTTGTTGTACAATATTCTTACTACTCTTATTCTGGCAACTCGCCATTATTGTAAGTAATAAAGTAATCGCAGTTAATTTTAATTTAAACATATGATATTATTTTACTAGTAAGTCGCTGAAGTCTTTTAAAACTAACATATCTTTTATATAAAAACCCAACACATTGTGTTGGGTTTTCATTTTTCATTAAATGATGTTTAGAATCTATCCTCCAAAATCATCAAATCTGATGTGTTCATCTGGAATTCCAAAGTCTTCTCCCATTTTCTGAACGGCTTGGTTCATCAATGGTGGACCACAGAAATACAATTCAATATCTTCTGGTGACTCATGATTATTTAAATAGTTATCTATAACACAATTGTGAACAAACCCCACAAATCCATCTCCTTCGGCATCCATATTCTCTTTTACTTTCCAGTTATCTTCTAGCAAAGGTTCAGACAAGGCTATATGGAATTTGAAATTAGGAAAATCTTTTTCCAATTTATAGAAATGATCTAAGTAAAATAATTCACGTTTAGAACGACCTCCATACCAATAGGATACTTTACGACCTGTTTTAAGAGTTCTGAATAACTGATATAAATGAGAACGCATTGGTGCCATTCCTGCTCCTCCACCTACATATAACATTTCACTTTCAGACTCATTGATAAAGAACTCACCATAAGGTCCTGAAATAATAACTTTGTCTCCTGGTTTTTGGTTAAAAATATAAGAAGATGCAACTCCTGGATTTACGTCCATCCATGCTCCTTTTGCTCTATCAAATGGAGGCGTAGCAATACGTACATTCAACATGATCTCTCTACCTTCAGCAGGATAAGAAGCCATAGAATATGCACGCTCAACAGTTTCATTATTTTTCATCACCATTGGCCATAAACCAAACTTGTCCCATTCTGCTTGAAACATATCTGGAGTTTCATGCTCTTCTGGATGTGCAGTGATATCCATATCTGCAAACTTGATTTCACATTGTGGAATCTCAATCTGAATATATCCTCCAGCTTTATATCCCATATCTTCTGGAATCTCAACAACAAATTCTTTAATGAAAGAAGCAACATTGTAATTACGTACAACGGTTGCTTCCCATTTTTTGATCCCAAATACTTCTTCTGGAATTGTAATTTCCATGTCTTGTTTCACTTTTACCTGACAAGATAAACGTGCTCCTTCTTTTAATTCCTTACGAGAAAAATGTGGAGTTTCTGTAGGCAATGCTTCACCTCCACCTTCCAATACATGACACTCACATTGAATACATGTTCCACCTCCACCACAAGCGGACGGTAAAAATATTTTATTATTTCCTAATGTTGTCAATAGAGAATCTCCAGAACTTACTTCAATCTCTCGCTCACCATTGATCATAATTTTTACGGG
>CAJQNZ010000009.1 GCA_905479835.1 uncultured Flavobacteriaceae bacterium | reverse complement strand
AAACCCTAAAGTTACAAATCTCATCTTTTTTAAATCAATTCAGAGTACAGAAATATTTAATGAATGTATTGTTCCGAATTGTGAGAATATAAAAATGTTCTTCATTATGCGATCCATGACTTTATTTTGTCATAAATTTTAAGATTGCTCAATAATTCCGAATGGTTCGTTTCATAGGCAATCCACGTATTTTCCTTTTTAAAATTTAACTTTTTTGTATTCTTTTTATGCATACCCAAAGAACTTCTTAAACTTACGACCTTATCATTTAGCAATTTGGAAGGTCTAGAAGATGACTCCTTACTTGCCACACCTGCAATACTATAGTTCTCCACCTCTTCAGATAATGGTATGTGTTTTCTTTTATCTCCTTGTAATTTAAATCGGTCTTGATTTTTCCAGTCTTCATCAAGTAAATTCCCATACCTCAAGTCTGTTACACCTGCACTTCTTATTTTTCCCAATCGTGCAAAAGGTTTCGTATAAGGACTAAACTCTAAAATAACATCCAAATAATTTCCTGTTTTCTCCAATGGCGATCCATGATGAGGTGTTCCAAGAAAAATAATTTTCTTAAGATAATATGTCCAAGAACTCTCCTGTTGTTCTCCATAATACAAAGCGCTTCTAGATACCAATCCACCCATACTATGTGAAATTATGACTAATTCTTCAACTGTTACAGGCCAATTCGAGACTAATTTTTCCAATAATTCATTAAACTCTTGTCCATTTGTCGAAATATGAAGACCACTATTATAATGCAAATAAACAACTGTTCTCTGCAATTCACTTGCTAATTTTTCTCCATGATTATGCTCATTTCGAGTCCATTGAATATCATTCATACAAGAACCGTGAATCATTAAAATAATTTTTCCGTTGATAGAAGGATAGGCCTTTGTCATACTTTCACTATCAAGGCTGAAAGCTTTTCCTTGATAACGAAATTGCATATTAATCTTCAGAGGGTTTTCTTTTTTGGCAAGATAATCACCAATTACACCATTTAAAACTGAGCGCAAAGCTTCTACTTGATCTGTTGCTTGTATTTTTCCAAATATAGGAGCTAAAGTTCCCAGTGCTTTATCTGTACTATTACCAATAAAACGAGTGCTAAGTCTGATACTTTTAAACGTTGTCCCTGCAATTTTAGTAATCAAATGTTGAATGGGTGTAGAAGGCAAAAAAGGAGGATGAACTACTTGCTTATGCATCGTTTCAACCAAATCAATAATAGCAATAGTGGCATCTGTAATCAAGCGAGTAATACCTTGTATATTCGAACTTTTAGTATTTTGATTTTTCATGTACGCTTTTCGCTCTTATAAAAATTTCAAATATTAAAATCGCATCTTCTTAAAAATATCCCAAAGTACTACTCCTACACTTACTGAAATATTTAAAGAATGTTTCGTTCCATATTGTGGAATCTCAATACAATAATCTGAAACAGAAACGACATCTTGCTGTACACCTTTGACTTCATTTCCGAAAACTACAGCGTATTTTTGATTTGATTCAATTTCAAAATCTTGAAGCATTGTCGCATTATCAGCCTGTTCAATACTAGCAATTTTAATATTTGAATTTTTCAATTTTTCAATAAGCATTAGCGTATTTTCAACATATTCCCAGTCTATAGATTCGGTAGAACCTAGGGCTGTTTTATGAATTTCTTTATTGGGAGGAGTAGCAGTAATTCCGCAGAGATAGATTTTTTCTATGACAAATGCATCGCTAGTTCTAAAAACAGAACCAATATTATTCAAACTACGAATATTGTCTAGAATGACTATCAATGGTGTTTTCTTAACTTTTTTAAAACCCTTAACATCAACTCTATTCAGTTCGCTATTTTTTAATTTTCGCATTGTATTATTGTTAAAAACTGATTTATTTTTGGTCAAAAATAAAGAATAAAAACCTTAAATTCGCAGTTCACTCATAAAGTATTGAAACTTGGCTAAAGCAAAAAAAGTCACACCTTTAATGAAGCAGTACAATGCCATCAAGGTTAAATATCCTGATGCGATGTTGCTTTTTAGAGTTGGTGATTTTTACGAAACGTTCGGTGAAGATGCAGTAAAATGTGCCAAGATTGTTGGAATTGTATTGACCAAAAGAGGTGCTGGAAGTGAAACAGAAACTGCTCTTGCAGGTTTTCCACATCATTCTTTAAATACTTATTTACCCAAGCTTGTAAAAGCAGGATGTCGAGTTGCCATATGTGATCAACTCGAAGATCCTAAAATGACCAAGACGATTGTAAAAAGAGGTGTCACAGAACTGGTTACTCCAGGAGTTTCAATGAATGATGAAGTCCTTCAAGCAAAAACCAATAATTTCCTTGCTGCAATTCATTTTGGGAAGAAAAAAATAGGGGTTTCGTTTCTAGATGTTTCTACAGGTGAGTTTTTAACCGCTCAAGGAAATACTGAATATATTGACAAGCTACTACAAAATTTTCAACCAAGTGAAGTCTTAGTTCAAAAACAGCACAAAGTAAAATTCATAGAGTTTTTTGGTGAGCGTTTTAACAATTTCTATCTCGATGATTGGGTTTTTCAATCCGATTATGCACAAGAAAGTCTGACCAATCATTTTAACATAAAATCATTAAAGGGATTTGGGATTGAAGAACTAGAAGAAGGAATTATTGCTTCTGGAGCTGTTTTATTTTATTTATCAGAAACACAACATAATAAAGTTGAACATATCACTTCTATACATCGTATTGCTGAAGATAATTATGTGTGGATGGATCGCTTTACTATTAGAAATTTAGAATTATACCATGCCAATTCTATCGAAGCAGTTACACTTCTTGATGTAATTGACAGTACTATTTCTCCTATGGGAGGACGCTTGTTAAAACGTTGGCTCGCACTTCCCTTAAAAAATATTGAGCAAATAAAACAACGCCATGAAATTGTTAAGTACTTAATTGATAACGATGATTTTTTCGATATTTCAACCTATCAAATTAATCAAATAAGTGATATCGAACGCTTAATTTCCAAAGTTGCTGCAGGAAAAATAAGCCCAAAAGAAGTCGTGCTACTTAAAGATTCGTTGAAAGCAATTTTGCCAATAAAAACTGCTGCAGAAGCAAGTGAAAATTTGTTTTTAAAAACGATAGGAACACAACTTGATGATTGTAATGAGATCATAGTAAAAATCACGAGAACATTAAACGAAAACGCTCCTGTAAACATCAATAAAGGGAATGCCATAGGAGAAGGTGTTTCTTCAGAACTGGATGAATTACGTGCTATTTCTACTTCTGGAAAAGAATATCTTGATGGAATGTTACAACGAGAAACTGAACGCACTGGTATATCGTCTTTAAAAATTGCATTTAATAATGTTTTCGGATATTATATCGAAGTAAGAAATACACATAAAGATAAAGTTCCAGAAGAATGGATTCGTAAGCAGACTCTTGTCAATGCTGAACGATATATTACTGAAGAACTAAAAGAATACGAAACTAAAATTCTAGGTGCAGAAGAAAAAATCAGCAAACTAGAACATGAATTGTTTACTGAATTGATTCAGTTTTTACTACAATTTATAAAACCAGTTCAGAAAAATGCACAGTTGATTGCGCAATTGGATTGTTTATGCTCATTTGCTAAAACTGCCAAAGACAACAATTATGTTCGCCCAATTATGGATGAGAGTACTGATCTTGAAATAAAAAATGGCCGTCATCCTGTTATTGAAAAACAATTGCCAATCAGCGAAGAATATATTGCCAATGATCTTGTTTTAAATAGAAATCAGCAGCAAATAATCATGATTACTGGACCGAATATGAGTGGTAAATCTGCCATTCTTCGACAGACTGCTTTGATCGTTTTATTAGCACAAATGGGAAGTTATGTTCCTGCTCAAAATGCCAAAATAGGTGTTGTAGATAAGATTTTTACACGTGTAGGCGCAAGTGATAACATTTCTATGGGTGAATCAACTTTTATGGTTGAAATGAATGAAACCGCAAATATACTGAACAATCTTTCCGAACGAAGTCTCATTTTACTAGACGAAATAGGTCGAGGAACGAGTACCTATGATGGAATTTCAATTGCATGGGCAATTGCAGAATACCTCCACGAACATCCTTCAAAAGCTAAAACATTGTTTGCAACACATTATCATGAGTTGAATGATATGACGGAAACATTTGAACGGATAAAGAACTTCAATGTATCTGTAAAAGAATTAAAAGACAACGTAATTTTCTTACGAAAATTGGTTGCAGGAGGAAGCGAACATAGTTTTGGAATACATGTAGCAAAATTGGCTGGAATGCCTTCTTCTGTATTACACAGAGCCAATAAGATGTTGAAAAAACTAGAACAAAATCATTCGTCAGAAGACATCAAAGATAAATTGAAACAAGCACAGGAAGAAGATGTACAATTGAGTATTTTTAAATTGGACGATCCTTTACTAGAAAATATTAAAGAGGAAATCCTCACAACCAATATCGATACACTTACCCCTATCGAGGCCTTGATGAAACTGAATGAAATAAAACGAATGTTGAGTAAAAAATAGTAATTTATGTCACTTCGAGTAATTTTTAAGAGGAACCCTTCGATAAACTAAGGATAAGCTTATAAAAATAGTATCGAGAAGTATTTTATTTTAAATGGTTCTCGATACTATTTTCTTCTTAAGGCGAAAATCACTCGAACTGACGGACTTATAAAACAAACATGATCAATAATTTAGAGCAAGGTTTTTTTGGAATAGGAATTCAGAACGGGAAAACTCCTGAGAATTTAGGTGTTTTATGGCGTTCTGCTCAGAATCTAGGTGCCAGTTTTATTTTTACTATTGGAAACCGTTATGCCAATCAAGCAAGTGACACTCGAAAAGCAGTTGGTGCGATGCCTTATTTTCATTACACAACATTTGAAGATTTTTATAAGCATTTACCTAAAAGTGCGATGCTTGTTGGTGTAGAATTAGACGATAGAGCAGTTCAACTTGAAACCTTTGAGCATCCACGAAGATGTGTGTATTTGTTAGGTGCTGAGGATAATGGATTGTCCAAAAAAGCCATTGAAAAATCACATCATTTAGTCAAGTTTAAATCTATTGAAAGTCTTAATGTTTCTGTTGCAGGAAGTATTGTAATGTATGATAGACAATCGAAAAATTAGTTATCTTTGCAGTGATGTTTACACATATGCCTTTATTATTTATCAGCGGACCGGAAATTTTTGTCATACTCCTTATTGTAGTCATGCTTTTTGGTGCAGATAAAATTCCTGAGATTGCTCGTGGACTAGGAAAAACAATGCGTCAAGTAAAAGATGCAACCAATGATATTAAACGAGAAATAAAAGACAGTGCTGAAAAGCAAGGAATAGATACAGACTTTACTAAAGATATTACCGAAGGAATCAATAAGGTAAAAGATGATATTGACGAGTTTACAGGACCTATTAAGAGAGGAATGTAATTTTATTTCACTCTAGAAATTGTCAATCCATCTCGTATTGGCAAAAGAACAGTTTCAATACGTGAATCATTTTTCAATAACTTATTATATTCAATAAGCGCAGGAGTATCTATATCTTTCGGCTGAATTTCTTCTACAACTTTTCCACTCCATAATACATTATCCGATAGAATAACTCCACCAGCATTCATCTTGTTAATGATAGCGTGAAAATAATTGGTGTAATTACTTTTATCAGCATCTATAAATACCATGTCAAATTTCTCATCAATCAATGGAATTATATCTAGTGCATTTCCTACATATTGTTTCATATTGGAACCGTAATCTGATTTGTCAAAATATTTTCTTTGAAAATCAAAGAGTTCTTCGTTTTTATCAATCGTATGTAGCGTTCCACTTTCTTGCATTCCTTCAGCCATACACAATGCAGAATATCCAGTATAAGTTCCTATCTCAAGTATGCTTTTTGGATTTACAAGTTTAGAAACCATAGATAATATTCTTCCTTGAAAATGTCCACTTAACATTCTAGGAACCATAATTTTTTGCCATGTTTCACGACTCAGTTCTTGTAATAATTGAGGTTCATCTTCGGAATGATTTACGGCGTATGTATCTATTTTTTCTGGTAGAAAATCCATCGTAGTAGTTCTTGGATTTTATAGATTATGAAACTATTTTTTTTTCAACTTTCTCTTGAAGCTGTTCTTTTTCTTTTTCTGAAAAACATTTTTCCTTACCGCAATGAGCATCTTCAGAGTAAACTCCTAGTAATCTTGTTAAATACGTATTTTGCTTGGTATATAACTTACAGAATTTACATCTTATAAAATGTATGTTCAATTTGATTTTATCAAATAAAGAAGCTTGGCCATATTGATTTTTATCACATATAGCTGTTGCTTCATCACAAGAAATTTTTATTTTACTTTTCATTTCTATGTATTAAACCAATTATCTTCCATACATCTTCTCAACTGTGTTCTAGCTCTATGGATGATAACCCATAAATTGGACGCAGTAATATCCAATTCCTTACAGATTTCTTCAGTTTCAAAACCTTGAATTGTTTTCATTTTAAAAACCATTCCATATTTTTCTGGTAAATTATCGATACAATCTTCTAATGTAACTTTCAATTCATTATTTTCTATATGTCTATCTGCATCTTCAGACCAAGAATTAGGAACACGTTCTTCTAGCCAATCTCCTTCATTTTCTCCATCATTATAAAAGTTCATTCTCACTTCTGCTTTTCCTTTAGTAGAATTAATTTTACGATAATAATCTATAATTTTTCTTTTCAAAATAGAAATCAACCATGTGCGTTCACTTGCTTTTCCTTGAAAATTTTTCATAGATTTTAATCCTGCAAAAAAAGTTTCTTGTACAAGATCCTTTGCGATTTCACTATTGCTTACACGAGTTATTGTATAATTATACAAGTAATCAGAGTAAGCAGATACCCATTTTTCAGGCGCTAATGTGTGAATAATATTGGTTGTCATTTAAATAATTATCAAAAAATAAATATAGAAAATATTTTATGCATTATGCTCTTATTTCTAGGATATTCATTTCTTTATAAAAGACTCTTTCATAATAGTTCCAATTATAGTGAATAATTGATTTTTATCTAAAGGTTTAGTCAAATAATAATCAAACCCTTCATCAATAGTTACTCCTTTATCTGATTCTATTGCAAATGCTGATAATGCTATTATAGGAATATTAGGGTTCCTCTTTTTTATTTTTTTCATTGCTTCATTTCCATTCATTATCGGCATTTTTATATCCATTAAAATTAAATCTATGTCTGGATTTTTTATTGCAGATTCAACAGCTTCTTTACCGTTATAAGCTTCTAATAATTTAAATTTAGTCCTTGAAAATAATTCGTTTATATAAAGCATATTGTACTCTTCATCTTCGACCACTAAGATTGTTATTTCATGATCTTTAATATCAAGTAATGATTTTTGGGAACTTATATTTTTTTTCTTTTGTGTTTTAATATAGGGTATTGTAAAATAAACTGTTGAACCATTTTTATCAGATTCTAACCATATTTTACCTTTAAACAATTCAATAAATCTTTTCGATATTGACAATCCTAATCCTGTTCCTTTATGCTTTTCATTTAATTCATGATTGACTTGTGTAAACCTTTCAAATATTTTTGATTGCCATTTCTTTTCTATCCCAATTCCTGAATCTTTTATAAAAAATTCTAAGTATTTTCCTTTTAAAACATATCCAAATTCTATACTTCCAAAATCAGTAAACTTAAAAGCATTCGAGAGTAAGTTTGTCAATACTTGATGGAGTTTGGTTTTATCAATTTCAACATTACTTTCCATATAAGGAAGGCTCTTATGGCATTTTAACTTTAAATTATTTTCAATCGCAGTGGAGTTATAAAAAGTTTTTAAGTCATCTAATAAGTCATTAATATTTACTTTTTCATAATTTAAAACGATAGCTCCTGCTTCAATTTTGGAAATGTCTAAAATGTCATTTACTATTGATAATAATTGTTTACTACTATTAATAATTACTTCAGCATATTTTTTTCTTTCTTTCTCAGTCAGGTTTGGTCTTAAAAATAATTCTGAAAAACCAATGATTCCATTCATAGGGGTTCTGATTTCATGACTCATATTTGCTAAAAATGAAGACTTCAGCCTATCAGATTCTTGTGCTCTAATTAATGCTGTCTGCAAATCACTATCTGCCTTTTTCTGTTGAATTATGGTACTGATTTCTGTTGCAACATATTCTAAAAGGAACAAATCACATTGGTCATAGGCAGATTCATTAGTATAACTTTGAACAACTATGGCTCCGATTACTTCGTCTTTAATTATAAGAGGAACTCCAAGCCATACAGCCATTTCATTCCCTATCAATTTTACTTCTCCTTTTTCAATTAAAACGTTATATTCTTTACTGTTTATTAATAATGATTTATTTTTTTTAATTAAATATCCTGTCAATGTGTTTTTTGCAGGAAATTCTTCTATCTCTTCTGTTTGATCAACAAAAACTGGGGTCGTGATAATATCTGTTTCTTTATTATACATAGCAATATAAAAATTACTTGTATCAAGAACTTTATGCAATTCATTTTTAACCAATAAATTGAACTCTTTAAAATTGTCTATTAAAATTGCAGATTTAGAAATATTATAAACTACTTCTTCAAGTTTTTCTTTTTTTACCCTTTCACTTATGTCTTCTGCTATTGATTGAATATGGGTGATAGCCCCTTCAGAATTTTTAATAACATCTAGACTGCTTTGTATCCATTTCGTTTGACCTTCTTTGGTAATAATTCTATAAGGTTCTGGTTTAAAAGAGTCCTTATTTGAATCTTTTATTAACGAAAAAACTGCAGAACGTATATGATTCAAGTCTTCAGGATGCGCCATTTCATGCATTTTTACTTTTCCTGTTAAGAAATCTAAATATGAATACCCAAATAAATCAACTATATTATCAGAGGCAAATTCTATAGGAAAGTCTCTTTCATTTCTTGCGAGTATAGCAACCGAAGAACTTTTATTAATAATATTATAAGCAGCTTTTATTTTATTTTCATTAATTTTTTGATCTGTTATATCGTGAAATAACATCAATACTCCATCTTCAAAAGGGGTTATTTTATTTTCAAACCATTTATCCCATGGCTCAAAATAATTTTCAAATGTTATGGGTTCTTTTTGCTTTAAACATTTGTAATAATTATCATAAAATAAGTCTCCTTTTTTTTCAGGAAACTCATCCCATATATTTTTACCTATTAAATAATCCACCTCTTTTCCTAGAATTTCAGCTGCTGAAATATTTACAAATTTATAGTTGGAGTTTTTATCAAGAATTATAAATCCTTCTTGAACACTTGATATGGCATTGTGAAATAAATTGGTCGTAGCATTTAACTTTTGTTTTGATAAAACAGTTTCTGTGATATCTTGACAAATTCCAATAATTTTTATGATTCTCTGATTTTTAATTAAAACACTTCTGTTCTCTTGAATATATTTTTCTTCTCCTTCTGAAGTAATAATTCTATAATTGAGGGTTTGGTTAGGGTTCTTAATCAATGTTTCCGTAGAAAAATCTCCTATTATTTCTTTATCATCTTGATGTACATAGTCTAAATAAAAATTAACATCTATTTCATAATCATTAGGTTCAAGGTTTATAAAATTATAAAGTTCATCTGACCAGTTAAGTTCTTGATTATCGTAATTATAAAACCAACTCCCTATTTTAGCTATTGATTGTGAGTTTTTATATATGTTTTCATTTTCAATTAATTGATTTCTAGATTTTATTACTTGGGAAATATCCTCAACAGAAACAACAACATTTTCAAGTGATTCTTCACTTCCTTGAGCAACTTTGAATTTTATTCTAATATTTATTAACTCTCCATTAAAATTATAATTTAATGTTTCTATTTCCGTTTCTGTTATTCCTAGTAATAGATCTTTAACTAATTTGGAAAAACTTACATTGGAGTGCTCCGTAAAGGATTGTTGCTGATTTTGGATTAAGTCTTTTTTGTTTTTAGCCTTATACAGTTTTACAGCCGCAAGATTGACGTTTTTCAACTCGACCAATTCCCGTACTTTTAAAAGTATTTCTGGATTTTCTTTAACGTACGCTTTAACATCGCATTTGTTATTTTTAGCAATGTTATCTAAATAGAGTTTAGCGCTTGAAAAATCTTGTATCCAAAAGGGAATAGGTGAGTATTCAAAAAAATAAAAATATTTTTCAAAATCATTTTTTGAAATAATAGCATTGCTAGTGCCCTTTAATACAGGACTCTTAAGAACAGCTTTGGGGTTAACTTTCTTATTCATCATTATGTTAATTGGGGTTATTCTAATATCAAATGTACATTTTTAAAATTATCTTATTAAAATTGTTTTTTTGAAATTTATTAATCAACTGAAATAGGTAAAGATATCATAAGCTTTGTTCCTTTATTTTCTTCACTTTCCACTTTAATGATTCCATTATGCAACTCAATTATTTTTTTTGAAATTGATAAACCTAATCCTATACATTTTTCCTTATTTTCAGAATAAGTGTTGACAACAAAAAACTCGTTAAATATTTTGGGAAGATTTTCTTCGCTTATTCCGATTCCTTTATCTTCAACGATTAAAATTAACTCATTCTTTTTTTCAAATACTTCAACTATAACTTCAGAGCCTTCAGCAGAATACCTTATCGCATTATTTATAGTGTTTTCAATCGCCCTAGAAATAATACTTTCATCCAAGTATAAATAGACGTTCACCGGAGAAACATTTATTTTTATTGATATCTGTTTTTCTTCTAGTATGCTTTCGTGTTTTTTTAGCACCTTTTTTATGATACTGACAAAATCTACCTTTGTTCGTTCTAAAGAAAATTCATGTGAAATAATTTTAGAATAATAAACAAACTCATTTAATAATTTTATTGAAAATTTAGAGGAATTATGAATTACATTTAAATATTTTTCTGTTTTTCCAAATTGAAAATTTTTCTGACCCTCTAAAATCATTTCTGAGAAAGAATATATCGTCCCTAAAGGATTTTTCAAGTTATGAGTTAAGTTACTTAAAAAAACATTTATTTCTTTTTGGGCATTCGTAAAGTCCTGATTTTTCTTTTTCAAACTTGAATCTAATTCTTTAATTTTATTTTCAAGTTTGATAATATATTCTTCTCTATTACTTTCAATCATATTAAAAGGAGGCTTATAAAAGTTAAATATAACAATTTATTACAACAAAATAATCATCTAGTATATTAACTAAATACATAATAACTGACTATTTTTCTTTATTGCTTTTTTCCTAATTTAAATACTTTCAATTTTAAATATAAAAAAATACCGCGTCTTTTTTATTACTTTTGTAATGAAAGTATAAAAAACTAAAAATGTCTGTAGCAAAAAAAGAATATAAACGCGTTACTGTGAAATCATTAATTGATATGAAACGTAATGGAGAGAAAATCTCTATGTTAACTGCCTATGATTACACAATGGCGAAAATTGTTGATAACGCTGGAATTGACGTTATTCTTGTTGGTGATTCTGCTTCCAATGTAATGGCTGGACATGAAACGACAGTTCCGATTACACTAGATCAGATGATCTATCATGCAAGTTCAGTAATTAGAGCTATTAATCGTTGTCTTGTAGTTGTTGATTTACCTTTTGGGAGTTATCAATCAGATCCAAAAGAAGCCTTGCGTTCTGCAATAAGGATTATGAAAGAAAGTGGAGCACATTCAGTAAAACTTGAAGGAGGAAGTGAAGTTAAAGAATCTATAAAACGAATTTTAAACGCTGGTATTCCCGTTATGGGACATCTTGGATTAACTCCACAATCCATTTATAAATTTGGAACCTATACCGTCAGAGCCAAAGAGGAAGAGGAAGCAAAGACTCTAAAAGAAGATGCTTTATTACTTGAAAAATTGGGCTGTTTCGCAATTGTATTGGAAAAAGTTCCAGCGACACTTGCTAAAGAAGTTGCTAAAAGTATATCAATTCCAGTAATAGGAATTGGAGCTGGAAATGGTGTTGATGGTCAAGTTCTTGTTACACACGATATGATAGGGATGACACATGAATTTAATCCACGTTTTCTTCGTAGATACTTGAATTTATATGACGACATGACCAATGCATTTAAAGGTTATATCAATGATGTAAAAAGTCAAGATTTCCCTAATGATAATGAGCAATATTAAAAATGAAAATCCTTCATCTTGATAGCAATCATCCATTGTTAATAAATCAACTCAATGATTTAGGATATTCGAATGAAGAAGATTATTCATCTTCAAAAATCAAAATTGAACAAAAAATTAAGGACTACAGCGGAATTGTAATTCGCAGTCGATTTAAAATTGATCGTCAATTTCTTGATGCTGCAACAAATCTAAAATTTATTGCTAGAGTTGGAGCTGGACTTGAAAGTATTGATTGTGAATATGCTGAAAATAAAAATATATTATTAATCGCTGCTCCTGAAGGAAATCGAAATGCAGTAGGTGAACATACTCTCGGAATGTTACTTTCTCTTTTTAATAAATTAAATAAATCAGATAGAGAAATAAGTGAAGGGAAATGGCTACGTGAGGATAATCGCGGAATAGAATTGGATGGGAAAACTGTAGGATTGATAGGTTATGGAAATATGGGGAAATCATTTGCCAAGAAGTTGCGAGGATTTGAAACGGAAGTGATATGTTATGATATAAAAGAAGGTGTAGGAGATGTAAATTCTAGACAAGTTACTCTTAAAGAGCTACAAGAAAAGTCTGATGTGTTAAGTATTCACACTCCTTTTAATGAGTTATCACATAATATGGTGAATGAGCAATTGATTAATGGGTTTTCAAAATGTTTTTGGCTTTTAAATACTGCAAGAGGATCGGCTGTTGTTACTTCTGATTTGGTTGAAGGATTGAAGAACGGAAAGGTTCTTGGTGCTGGATTGGATGTGCTGGAATACGAAAAAGGATCTTTTGAAAATTTATTTGAAAATGATACATTACCAGAATCATTTGAATACTTAATCAATGCTGATAACGTATTATTATCTCCTCATGTTGCTGGATGGACTGTTGAGTCTAAAATTAAACTGGCACAAACGATTGTAGATAAAATTAAAGCAAATTTTTAGTAACTTGTAATTCTTAAAGTTATTGAAATGAAATACGAGGCAACCTCTCCAGAAGATTATATTTCTCAACTTCCTGAGGAAAGAAAAATAGTTGTGGAGAAATTACGAAGTCTTATTAAAGAAAATTTGCCAAAAGGGTTTGAAGAAGGAATTAATTATAATATGATTGGTTATTATATTCCTCACTATATATATCCTGACGGTTATCATTGTGATCCTAAACTGCCTTTGCCTTTTATGAATATCGCATCTCAGAAAAATTCAATTAATTTATATCATAGTGGAATTTATGCTAAAAAAGAAGTTTCTGATTGGTTCATAAAAGAATATCCCAAACATTCCAAAAAGAAATTGGATATGGGGAAAAGTTGTATTCGATTTAAAAAAATGGATGATATTCCATATGATCTAATTGCTGAATTATGTACTAAATTTACCGTTAATCAATGGATTGATCTGTATGAATCTAATATAAAAAAGAAGTGAAATGAAAAATAGAGTTACAGGAATAGGAGGGTTATTTTTTAAAACAACAAATCCCAATAAAACTAAAGATTGGTATAAAAAACATTTAGGTTTTAATACCGATGATTGGGGCTGTACGTTCTGGTGGAAAGATAAAGATGGAAATAAATGCTCAACTCAATGGAGCCCTTTTAAAAAAGACACTGACTATTTTGGTCCTTCAGAAAAAGATTTTATGTTCAATTATCGTGTAGAAAATTTAATTGGACTTATAGAAATTCTCAAAGAAGAAGGGGTTACGATTGTTGGTGAAATACAAGAATACGATTACGGAAAATTTGGTTGGATACTTGACAATGATGGTAATAAAATTGAATTATGGGAGCCTATAGATTCTGCCTTTGAATAATTTAATCACATTTTAAAAACACCATAATGACTCATTTTTTTACAAAAGAGTTTTTTTATTCAATTTAATATCGTAATATTACGATATTAAATTGAATACCATATATTATGGGAGTATCTAAATTAGAAATATATCCGCAATACGTAAATGACATTGCTCAAATAGCTAAAGTGTTTTCTCATCCTGCTAGAGTTGCTATTATGCAATATATAAGCACACAAGAATCTTGTATCTGCAATGATATTGTTGAAGAAATAGGTTTGTCACAATCGACGATTTCTCAACATTTAAAGGTGATCAATAATGCAGGCCTGCTCAAAGGAACATTTGAAGGAAAAAGTGTTTGCTATTGTATCGATATCGAACGTTTTGAAATGTTTCAGAAAATTGTTGACACTTTCTTTAATAGAACTAAACAAAATTGTTGCTAAAAAAATTTTACATTAACCATCGTAATAATACGATACAAATAGAATCGTCATGAGAACAAAAGAATTATTATCCGTATTAGAGAAAAATAAAGAGAAAGGACTACTCTTTGAATATGCACCCAATTTATTGGTTGGGACAAATTATCATATCACTGAAGTAAAACATATAAAAATTGATTCTGTTGATTGTGGAGGAAAAACGGATGCATGGAATGAAACAATTATTCAATTATGGGAAAGCCCTCAAGAATTGGGTAAAATAGATTACATGAAAGTTGACAAAGCATTAGAAATACTTAATAGAGTCGGAAACTTAAAACCCTACGACAATGAATCTGAAGTTAAAATTGAATATAGTAACGCGGCTTTTAATACTGCACAATTGTATATTCAAGAGTTTGAAGTAAAAGATAATGCAATTATTTTCAAACTAAGTATTGAAGATACACGTTGTAAGGCTATTGATATCTGTGGTATCTCTGAAGTTAAAGAAAAAGGTTTAAACGCTCAGATATCAAGTTGTGATCCTGCAAGTAATTGTTGCTAATAAAAAAATAAATATATAAACTCGAGGTAATAAATCTCACTTTGAATTTTCTTCAACAGAAGCAGCCTTTTGCTCAAGTTCGGCTTGAAATTCTTCCATTACTGGACGTACAGTGCTTTCTGGAATATCAGAAATTTTTAAAAATATAAGTCCATCAATAGCGTTATTGAATTTCGGATCAACATTAAAAGCAACCAATTTAGCATTCTGTTTAATGTATTTTTTAATAAGAACTGGCATTCTTAAATTTCCTGGTTCCAACTCGTCAATAACTCGATCAAATTTGTTTAAATCAGATTGTGTCGCGTCAAAAACAAATTCTCTATCTGCATCTTTCAACTTTACTTTATATTCTTTTTTAGGGTGAATATATTGAGCAATATAAGGATCGTAATAATGCGATTTCATAAACTCAATCATAAGAGATTTTGAAAAATTTGAAAATTGATTGGAAATACTTACACCTCCTGTTAAATATTTATGTTCGGGATAACGCAAGGTTACATGAACAATTCCTTTCCATAAAAAGAACAAAGGCATCGGTTTTTGTTGGTATTCTTTTACAATAAATGCTCTCCCAATATCGATGGTTTTACTCATCATGGTGAACATTTCTGGTTCAAACTTAAAAAGCGTCTGAACATAAAATCCTTCAATTCCATACTTTTTATAAATAGTGTCTCCAAGTCCCATTCTATAGGCTCCAACTAACCGTTTTTTTAATGAATCCCATAAAAAAAGATGGTGATAATGCTTATCAAAATCATCTAAATCTATAGAATTGTTGGTTCCCTCTCCTACTTCTCGAAATGTAATTTCTCGCAATCTTCCAATCTCATATAATAGGTTTGGAATTTTATCTGCACTTGCAAAAAAAACTTCATAATTTTTACTCTCCATCATCCGATCTCCGTTCTCCCTTAATACATTAACTTCCTCAATCATAGGGTTCACATCTTTCTGAGAGACAATCTGCTTTGGCTCTTTCGGAATTTTTAATGAATTCGCAGCTTCAGAAATTGTTTTTCCTTCTTTTTCAAAAGGATTGGCAAGCATATATGTTTTCTTTCTGATAAATTCGTGAAAATCATCTAAAGAATCGTATTCATCTTGATCTTTAACCGAAATAGGTTTTCCTATTCTTACTTTAATTACTCGCTGTTTTTGAGATAACAATTCCGAAGGTAATTTTGCAGTTCGCAACGTGTCATTTATTTTTGAAAGTACATAAAAAAGACGACTGTTTTTTGCATGAAAATAAATAGGAATAATAGGAACATTGGCTTTTTTGATCAACTTTATTGCTCCTTCTTCCCAAGGTTTATCAACCATTAACTTTCCATCTTTATATGTAGAAACTTCTCCTGCTGGAAAAATTCCTAAAGGCCTATTTTCTCTAATGTGCATTAAAGCTTCTTTAACTCCTGCAACACTAGACTTAACGTCTTTTCTATCTTCAAATGGATTTACTGGCATGATATAGGGCTTCATTGGCTCAATTCTATGCAATAAAAAATTGGCAATGATCCTATAATCTGGACGCTTTTTTACTAATAATTTCAGTAGTAGAATCCCGTCTATTCCTCCTAGAGGATGATTGGAAATTGTTATAAAAGCTCCCTCTTTTGGAATACGATTTAAATCTTCTTCCGGAATTTCAAATTGAATCTGTAGATCATCAAGTAACGAATCAAAAAAAGCAACGTCAGAAAGGTGCTTGTGTTTATTATAAATTTTATTAAGCGTAGAGATTCTGAGTAATTTCATCAATAACCAACCACAAAAAGTCCCAATAAACCCATATTTATCAAGATTTACTGCTTTTGCAACTTCTTTGGCGGTAACTAAGCCCATTTATTTTTAAATTTTTAAAACAAACAAATGTACAAAATCTATTCTACTACAATTTGGATGGTTTCTGTACTTATTTGTTTCAATAATACTTTATGATTTTTTTCGATTTCAGATATTGTTTTTGTGTCAAAATGTCGAATTGTAAATAACGTTACATTTTCATTATATATAACTTTATACTTGACTTTTATCTCTTTTAAAAACTTGTTGATATTGTTAAAATTGTCTTCAACGCATACAGAAAAACTTAATGCTGAATTTTGAATTGAATTCACTTTTAATCTATATTTATGTAATTCTTTAAAAATGTCGCTTAAGTTATGCTCCACCATAAAGGAAAAGTCGAGTGCTGAAATAGAAATTAATATTTGTTTTTCCTTCAAAATAAAACAAGGAACTTTTGGAGAAATACCTATACCTTTTTGAACTATTGTTCCTTTTTTTTCTAAATTTAAAAACGATCGAACTTGAAGTGGAATCAATTTATTTTCAAGTGGTTTTAAAGTTTTGGGATGAATTACAGATGCGCCATAAAAAGCAAGCTCAATAGCCTCTTCATAAGATATAACATCTAGTAATGTTGTGTCTTGAAAGTGTCTCGGATCCGCATTTAAAACACCATCAACATCTTTCCAGATGGTTACACTTTCTGCATCAAGACAATATGCGAAAATTGCCGCAGTATAATCAGAACCTTCTCTTCCTAGTGTTGTTGTTTTTCCCTCACTTCCTCCTAAAAACCCTTGTGTAATGGTAAGTTCATTTATATCAATCTCATTTGATATTATTTCATTTGTCAAGTCCCAAGCAACTTGAGCATCTCGATAGGAACTATCGGTCTTGATAAAATCTCTTACGTCAATCCAAGTGTTTTTAATCTCAATTTCAGACAAATATGCACTTACGATAAGAGTAGATAACAATTCACCATTACTTACTATCTGATCATAAATGTAATTATAATCCTTTAATTTATTTTGAGCCATAAATTCGCTCATTTGAGCAAATAACTGCTCAACAGTTATATAAATCGAATGTGATTTATTTAAAAATAAATCATTTAAAATTGAATAATGAAAATCTCTTACATGTGAGATTTTATTTGTTAAATTTTCACTTTTATCACAATATGAATTGACAATTTCTTCAAATGCATTGGTCATTTTTCCCATTGCAGAAATCACTACAAGCTTGTTATTTAACCCTTCATTTTGTAAGACTTTTGCTACATTTTTTATACTATCTGCATTTTTTACAGATGCGCCTCCAAATTTGAAAATTTTCATTTTATAAACTTTTACATTCTATTTAAAACATACTTTTTAATTCCGTCTTCATTCATTTGAACCGTTTCCCATCCTTCTAGAATTTTGGCTCCCGAATTTAAATAAAAATCACGCGCCGGAGTATTCCAATCCAGAACAACCCATTCTACTCGACGAACCTTCTCTTCATACCCTTGTTTCAAAATTGTTTCATACAAGGCTCCTCCTATATTTTTTCCTCTCATAGCATCAGTAACAATTAAATCTTCTAAATGGATCGTTTTCCCTTTCCAAGTAGAATATCGATAATAATACAACGCCATTCCTACAACCTCATCTTGCTTTTCTGCAACTATTACTTGAAATAAAGGGTTTTTTCCAAAACCATCTTTTTCAAGATCTTCAACAGTTACTTCAACTGCTTCAGGTTCGTTTTCAAAAATTGCAAGTTCATGTATCAATTTTAAAATTGACCCAGCATCACTTTTTACTCCTTTTCTGATTGAGAAATTCATATAATTTAAATGTTTTAAAATTAAAAAATGCGATATTTGTATTCTAATAGTTTAAAAACGTTATGACTCAAAAGCATTCAACCCTTGGAGAATTTATTATTGGCAATCAAAAACACTTTCAATATTCTTCTGGTGAATTATCAAGACTTATAAATTCCATTCGTCTAGCCGCTAAAGTAGTAAATCATGAAGTAAATAAGGCTGGATTGGTCGATATTTTAGGAAGTGCTGGAGATACCAATATTCAAGGTGAGACACAACAAAAACTTGATGTTTATGCTAATGATATCTTTATGCAGACAATGACTAACCGTCAAATTGTCTGTGGGATTGCAAGTGAAGAAGAAGATAATTATGTCTCAATAAAGAGTAGTAATGGGAAAAACGATAACAAGTATGTTGTTTTAATTGATCCACTTGATGGTTCATCCAATGTTGATGTGAATGTATCTGTAGGTACTATTTTTTCTATTTATAGAAGAGTAACACCTATTGGTTCTCCTGCTCAACTAGAAGATTTTTTACAAAAAGGGACTGAACAAGTTGCCGCTGGATATATTGTATATGGAACTTCTACAATGATTGTATTTACAACAGGTCATGGTGTTAATGGATTTACACTAAATCCAGCTATTGGTACATTTTATCTTTCACATCCAGATATGAAATTTCCTGAGGATGGAGATATTTATTCAATTAATGAAGGGAATTACGTTCATTTTCCTCAAGGAGTTAAGGATTATTTGAAATATTGTCAAGCGGAAGAAGACAATCGACCTTATACATCTCGCTATATTGGCTCTTTAGTTTCAGATTTTCATAGAAATATGATTAAAGGAGGAATCTATATCTATCCTACAAGTACAAGATCTCCAAAAGGAAAATTGAGGTTGTTATATGAATGCAATCCTATGGCTTTTCTTGCTGAGCAAGCAAATGGAGTTGCTTCTGATGGATACAAGCGTATCATGGAAATTGATCCAACGGAATTACACCAACGTGTACCTTTCTTTTGCGGAAGTAAAAATATGGTAAAAGTAGCCGAAGAGTTTATGGCTAAATATCCTGAAAATGCTAAATATTAAGTTTATAATAGAAATTGATACTCGTATAAATTGTATCAATCTACATATTTCAAAGTATCGGTTTTCTTTACTACCTTTGAAAAAAGAAATTTAACTTAACAATAAAATATATAATTATGGCTTTTGAGTTACCAAAATTAGGATACGCGTATGACGCGCTAGAACCAAATATAGATGCAAGAACTATGGAAATTCACCATGGTAAACATCATAATGGATATACAACAAAATTAAATGCTGCAATTACAGGAACAAATCTTGAAGGAAAATCTATTGAAGATATTCTTGAAAATCTTGATATGAATAATGCTGGTGTTAGAAATAATGGTGGAGGGTTTTACAATCACTCATTATTCTGGGAAGTAATGAATCCTGAAGGAAAAGGATATTTATCAGGAGATTTAAAAGATGCAATTGAAGCTGCTTATGGATCAGTAGACGCTTTTAAAGATGCTTTTACTAAGGCTGCAGGAACTCGTTTTGGTTCTGGATGGGCTTGGTTATGTGTTCATAAAGGAGGAAAAGTTGAGATTTGTTCTACTCCTAATCAAGACAATCCCTTAATGCCTGGAGTTTCTTGCGGAGGAACACCTATTTTAGGATTAGATGTATGGGAACATGCATACTACTTGAACTATCAAAACCGTCGTCCTGACTACGTACAAGCATTTTTTAATGTGATCAATTGGAACGAAGTTGAAAGACGTTACGCTGAAGCTAAATAAGTTTCACTTTTTATAAAAATTAAAAAACCCAAAGCGTTGCTTTGGGTTTTTTAATTTTAACTGTTTCCTTAATTCTAATATGCTCTTTCACTTCTTCCTTCATAGAAATTAATAAAGGCTGAATTCACAACTCGTATTCCTCCTGGAGTTGGATAATCACCAGTAAAATACCAATCTCCTTTATGGTCTGGACATGCCTTGTGAAGGTTTTCAACAGTCTGATAGATCACTTCTACATCGCAATTCACTTCTTCTGTTTTCAACATCTGAGCAATTTTGTCAGAAATCTGTTGGTCAGAAAAAGGAGCGTAAATCTCTTTTACAAAATTCTGAACTTCTGCACCTTCTATTTCTTTCTGTGATTTACATTTTTCGTATACTTCATCTACAATGTGATATTGTTTTGTTTCATGAAGTAACTCCAATGCTGCTCTGAAAGCAATAAAGTCTCCAATTCTAGCCATATCAATTCCATAACAATCTGGATAACGAATCTGAGGAGCGGAAGAAACTACCACTATTTTTTCTGGATTTAATCTATTTAAAATTTTAATAATACTCTTTTTCAATGTCGTTCCTCTGACAATACTATCGTCAATAATTACAAGATTGTCAGTTGGTTTTACAACTCCGTAAGTAACGTCATATACATGCGCAACAAGATCATCTCTTGAATTATCATCAGCGATAAAAGTTCGAAGTTTTACATCTTTTATCGCAATTTTTTCCATTCTTGCTCTTACAGATAATATCTTCGTTACTTTCTCAGCAGAAAGAGCATGATTACCATCGAGTAAAATCTTTGTTTTTTGCCTGTTCAAAAAATCTT
The DNA here is from genome assembly GCA_905479835.1 of uncultured Flavobacteriaceae bacterium. GTDB lineage: Bacteria > Bacteroidota > Bacteroidia > Flavobacteriales > Flavobacteriaceae > Urechidicola. The sequence continues at coordinate 110,968 of CAJQNZ010000009.1, read as the reverse complement.
CTGCAGCTTCGAACATTCCATAAAAAGATGTCTCTGCAGTATTTGGAATAAAAGAAAAGACCGTATTTTCTATATCTTGATTGATTCTAGAAAGAATCTGTGGAAATACATTTTTTCCTAAGTTTTTCCTTTCTTGATAAATATCCGCATCACTTCCTCGAGAGAAATAAATTCTTTCAAACGAACATGATTTTTTCGGTAATTGTTCTAAAACTGGCTTGATACTTACTTCTCCATCTTTTTTTACAATAAGCGCATGCCCTCTTTCAAGTTCTTTTACTTCTTCGATAGGAACATTAAAAACTGTTTGAATAACTGGTCGCTCGGATGCAACAACTACAACTTCATCATCTTGATAATAAAATGCTGGACGTATTCCTGCTGGATCCCGCAATACGAATGCATCTCCATGACCCATCAATCCGGCCATTGCATATCCTCCATCCCAACTTTTAGCTGCTCTTTTTAAAACTTTATGAACTTTTAATTTTTCTGCAATAACGGAAGATGCATCTTTTTTACTAATCCCTTTTTTCTTACATTTTTGATATATTTTTTCAACTTCATCATCTAGAAAATGTCCTATTTTTTCCATCACAGAAACTGTATCCGTATTTTCTTTAGGATGTTGACCTAACTCAACCAATTCTTGCATGATCTCATTAGAATTGGTCAAATTAAAGTTTCCTGCAACTATTAAACTTTTATGTTTCCAATTATTTTGACGTAAAAAGGGATGTACACTCTCAATGCTGTTTTTTCCAAATGTTCCATAACGCACATGCCCTAAAGAAAGTTCGCCGATATAAGGCATATTTTCCTTCTGCCATTGAGTATCATGGATTTTAGTTGGATTCTCTTCAAGAATCCTGTTTAAACGTTGGTTTATTTGAGCAAAAATATCTTGAATAGGTTGTTGTTCAGTCGAACGGACTCTACTGATATAGCGAGATCCTGGTTTCATGTCAAATTTTACACTTGCAAATCCTGCTCCATCTTGACCACGATTGTGCTGTTTTTCCATTAACAAGTACATTTTATTTATACCATAAAATGCCGTGCCATATTTCTGCTTGTAAAAATCAAGTGGTTTTAAAAGTCTTACCAATGCAATTCCACATTCGTGTTTAATAGCGTCGCTCATTGTTTCTTTAGATTGTTACTTTTTAGTATAAAAAAATCCGCGTTATTATACGCGGATTCCTATTTATGATAATTCTATATCAAATTGTGTTAATTCTTTAAACGCCTCCAAGCGCTTATACACTTCCTCTTTATTTAAGTTTTGCATTCTTTCAGTTCCAAACTTTTCTACACAGAACGAAGCTAAATTGGAACCATATATAATTGCATTTTTCATATTTTCAAATGAAATATTTTCAGTCTTAGCTAGGTATCCACAAAAACCTCCTGCAAATGTATCTCCTGCTCCTGTAGGGTCAAAAACTTCAGCAAGGGGTAATGCTGGAGCATAAAACATTTTACCATCATTAAATAGTAAGGCTCCATGTTCCCCTTTTTTAATCACCACATATTTTGGACCCATTGTGTGAATTTTTTTTGCAGCATTTACAAGTGAATATTCTCCACTTAACTGACGAGCCTCTTCATCATTAATTGTAATTACATCTACTCGCTTTAAAACAGCATGTAAATCATCCAATGCGATATCCATCCAGAAATTCATTGTGTCAAGTACAACAAGTTTAGGTTGTTCAGTCATTTGATCAAGAACAGAAGCTTGAGTTAAAGGATGTAAATTTCCCAACATTACAATTCCAGCATTTTTAAAACTATCAGGAACTACAGGTGTAAAATTTTCTAAAACATTCAATTCAGTAACCAATGTATCTCTTGAATTCATATCATTATGATATTTTCCGCTCCAAAAAAATGTTTTCCCTTCTTTGATAATCTCAATACCAGAAGTATTTATTCCTTTGGAATTCATCATGTCTAAATAAGATTGTGGAAAATCTCCTCCTACAACCGAAACAACTCCTGTTTCCACACCAAACTGTGATGCTGCCAATCCTACAAAGGTTCCTGAACCTCCAAGAATTTTATCTGTTTTTCCAAATGGTGTTTCAATTGCGTCAAATGCTACCGTACCGACTGCTAATAATTTACTCATAATTTCTTTCATTACAATACTCAAGCAATTAATTATTTGGTCTAATATTTGCTATTAATTGTTGTGATGTATATACCTTTGCAAAAATATATTTAAAAAATGACTATCAAAGAAATACAAGAAGAAATTATTGATGAATTCTCTCTATTTGATGATTGGATGGAACGATATGAATATCTCATTGAACTTGGAAAATCTTTGCCGTTGATTAATAATGAAAATAAATTGGATGAAAACCTAATAAAAGGGTGTCAATCAAAAGTTTGGTTATATTCTGATTTTCAGAATGATATAATTAAATTTACTGCCGATAGTGATGCTATTTTAACTAAAGGAATGGTTGCTTTATTATTGCGTGTATATAGTAATCAACATCCAAAAGATATCATGGATTCAGATACTGAATTTTTAAATGAGATAGGTTTAAAAGAGCATTTATCTCCAACAAGAGCCAACGGATTGGTATCAATGATAAAAAAAATAAAATTGTATGCACTCGGTTATCAGTCTAAAGTGACTCAATAATTGTAAATTACACTTAAAATTAAAAAAATGACACAAGACAACGCACAAAGTATAGGAGATAAAATTGTTGTTGTATTAAAAACAATTTTCGATCCTGAAATTCCAGTTGATATTTATGAACTTGGATTAATATACGACGTTATGGTAAGTGAAGAGAATGATGTGAAAATATTGATGACATTAACCTCTCCAAACTGTCCTGTTGCTGAAACATTACCTCTTGAAGTTGAAGAAAGAGTAAAAACACTTGAAGAAGTAAAAGGAGCTGAAGTTGAAATAACATTTGATCCTACTTGGACACAAGATATGATGAGTGAAGAGGCAAAGTTAGAATTAGGATTTTTATAAATATCTCTTTTGAAAGAAATTGTAAATAAAGTTGCTCAGAGTAAACTAATCACAATCGATCTTGAAGATTATTATCCTCAAGGGAATCGTATAGTTATTGACATAAAAGACTGGCTATTTCAAGAAATTATTTTAAAAGAAAAAGAATTCAGAACTTATGTTAAAGAGCATGATTGGAGTCAATATAAAGATTCTTATGTTGCGCTCAATTGTTCTACCGATGCAATTATTCCTTCTTGGGCTTATATGCTAGTAACAACTGAATTGGCTTCATTTGCCAAAAAAATAATTATTGGAAATTTAAAAGAGTTAGAAACTTCTATTTTTCAAGATATTATTTCTCAAATGCCGTTTGAATCCTATAAAGACATGCCTGTAATTATAAAAGGGTGTGCTGAAAAACCGATTCCAGAAACTGCATATATACAGTTAATTACTAAGTTAATTCTTGTTGCAAAATCAATTATGTATGGTGAAGCATGTTCAACTGTTCCTTTATTTAAGAGTAAATAAATGTGACTTTTAAAATAAATTAGGGTCATAAGAGAAAATAAGTATATTTGCACAAAATTTTAAAAAATATTAAAATGAAAAAAATACTCTTTACAATGGTTATGGTATTAGCAATAACTGTTAATGCACAAACAAAAGAAGAATTAGAAGCACAACAAGCGCCGAAAAAAGAATCTATTGCAGTTCTTCAAGGAGAAGTTGATGCCTTGCAAAGTCAAATTGATGCACTTCCAGGATGGAAGAAAGGAGCTTTTGGAACTATAGGTGGAAACCTTTCTGGTTTCAATAACTGGTATTCAAGAGAGGCTTACAATTCAAATGCTGGTAATATTGGAATTACTATAAATGCATTCGCCAATTTATTAGAAGAAAAATATTTCTGGAGAAACTCTGCAAATGTTAATTTAAGTTGGGTTAAACTTGATAATAAAGATGTAGATGGAGAAAGTACAGAAGATTTTACATCTGCTACAGATGTATTCAATATCTCTTCATTATATGGAAGAAAAATAAGTGATAAATGGGCTGTTTCTGCATTGGGAGAATACAGAACAACTATATTGGACAATTTCAATGATCCTGGATATTTAGATCTAGGTGTTGGTATGACTTGGACTCCTATGGATAATCTGGTAGTTGTAATCCATCCTTTAAATTATAATTTTGTATTCAGTGATTCTGATGCTGTTTATGATTCTTCAATGGGTGCGAAAATCGTTGCAGATTACACGACTTCAATAGGTGCTGTAAATTTAAAATCTAACTTATCTGCTTTTCAAAGTTATAAGAGTTCTGATTTATCAAGCTGGACTTGGATAAACTCTTTTGGTTATACTTTATGGAAAGGTATTGGAGTTGGTCTTGAAATTGGATTAAGAAATAACAAGCAAGAAGCATTAGGTAACGCATTAAATAATGTTGTTGCTGGAGATGTTACCCCTACATTTGATTCTATTGATAACGATTTACAATCCTATTGGTTATTTGGTATGAATTACGCTTTTTAAATTTAAAAATTAATTTTATAAAAAAGTCCTGATAATTTCAGGACTTTTTTTTATAAAATTTTACTGTAAATTGCACTAAAAAATAATTCATGGCATTACTTTTATTTTACGCGTTTATTTCAATTTTCTTTTCCTTCCTATGTTCCATATTGGAAGCCGTTCTTTTAAGCATTACTCCTACTTTCTTAAATTTAAAGAAGAAAGAAGGAAAATCTTATGCAACTTCGCTTAAGGCTTTAAAGAAAGATGTAGACAAGCCTTTAATTGCAATACTTACATTGAATACAATCGCACATACAGTTGGTGCTATTCTTGTAGGTGTTCAGGCAGAATCATTGGATTATAAAATAAATATAATGGGCATAAATACTGTCGGAATAGTATCGGCTATTATGACTTTTTTAATTCTCGTTTTATCTGAAATTATTCCAAAAACTATAGGCGCAACCTATTGGAAACAATTGGCAAATTTTACTGACAAAGCACTTAAAATGTTAATCTTTCCATTAAAATGGACTGGAATTTTATGGCTCTTACAATTGACGACTAAATTAATTGGTGGTAAAGGGCATGGAAGTATCTTGAGTCGTGAAGGATTTCTTGCAATGGCTGATATAGCAGAACAAGAAGGTGTTTTTCAAAAATCAGAAAGTAAAGTTATCCGAAATATGTTGAATTTTAAAGAGGTTTTAGCAAAACATGTAATGACTCCAAGAACAGTTATTATTTCTGCGAATGAGGATACGCTTATTAATGACTTTTATACTCAACATCCTGAATTAAAATTTTCAAGAATTCCCATATATGGAGAAGATAGTGATAATATTACTGGATATTTTCTTAAAGATCAAATGCTCGAAAGTATTGTAAAAGGTAAAGGTAAAGAAAAACTAAGCTCTATAAAACGTGAAATACTTGTTATAGAACGTAATTATCCTATTCCTTCATTATTTGAAACATTAGTTGAAAAAAGAGAACATATAGCACTTGTTGTTGATGAATTCGGAGCGCCAAGTGGAATTGTATCCCAAGAAGATGTAATTGAAACGTTACTCGGATTGGAAATTATGGACGAAAGTGATCAAGTAGCAGATATGCAAGATCTTGCAAGAAAAACCTGGGCAAAACGAGCAAAACGACATGGTATAATTGACGCTAAAGAAGACTAAATACTTTCTCCTTTATCATTGTATTCTGTATATAAGTAATCATTATAGGGGAAACGCTGAATGTGAACTTTCTTCACCTCTTCAAATGTCTTTTTTCTAAATTCTTCTAAATTCTCTTTATTCAGAGCTGACATAAAAATACAATTCTCGCCTAGTTCATTCATCCATGTTTTTTTCCACTCTTCTAGTGTGAAATATTCTTTAGACTTTTCAGTTACCAGATCGTCTTGATCTATCGTCTTATGTGTATAAGCATCAATCTTGTTAAAAACTAAAATAGTAGGCTTATCTGCGCTTTCTATTTCGTCAAGTATCTTATTCACAGAATCAATATGATCTTCAAAATTTGGGTGAGAAATATCTACAACATGTAGTAATAAATCTGCTTCACGAACTTCATCTAGCGTTGATTTAAAAGACTCTATTAATTGAGTAGGTAATTTTCTTATAAATCCTACCGTATCGGTCAATAAAAAGGGAATGTTTTTAATTACAACTTTACGGACGGTTGTGTCTAATGTTGCAAACAATTTATTTTCGGCAAATACATCACTTTTACTTACAACATTCATCAATGTTGACTTCCCAACATTCGTATAACCTACCAATGCAACTCGAACCATTCTTCCACGGTTTTTTCGCTGAATTGCCATCTGTTTATCAATCGTAATCAATTTTTTCTTAAGTCCTGAAATTTTATCACGGACAATACGCCTATCTGTTTCAATTTCTGTTTCTCCAGGACCTCTCATTCCTATTCCCCCTTTTTGACGACTTAAGTGTGTCCATAATCTTGTCAATCGAGGCAATAAATATTGACACTGAGCTAGCTCTACTTGAGTACGAGCATAGGAAGTCTGAGCTCTTTGTGCAAAAATATCGAGAATTAAATTCGTTCTATCAAGAATTTTACAATCCAATATCTTTTCAATATTTCTTAATTGAGCAGGAGAAAGTTCATCATCAAAAATTGCCGTTCCTATATCATTCTGTTCAATATAATCCTTTACATCATCCAATTTTCCTGCACCTAAAAAAGTTTTAGGATTCGGTCTTTCCATTTTTTGTGAAAATCGTTTTACGGCAACTCCTCCAGCAGTCAATGTGAGAAATTCCAATTCGTCTAAATACTCATTGGTCTTTTCCTCATCTTGGTATTGAGAAATTACTGCGATTAAAACCGCTTTTTCAGATGTTGCTTTTTTCTCTTCAATCATTGAACTGTACACTAAAAAGGTGTTTGCAAATGTACAAATAACTTAATTGCTATCTGATATATCATTACACCAAATTTTGTACTTTACAATCTTAAAGAACTACTATGTTATCATATTTTAAATCAAAAGGTCAAGATTCCAAAGCATTTACAATTGCTTTTTACAATCTAGAAAACTTATTTGACACAACAGATGATCCGTCAATACTAGATGATCATTTTACTTCAAATGGAAGGTTAAAATGGAGTCAAAAAAAATATCATAAGAAAATAAAAAAGTTGAGCAAGGTTATAAAACAGATAGGTCTTGAAAAATCTTTTCATCCTCCTATAATACTAGGAATAGCTGAAGTAGAAAACAAGGCTGTTTTAAACGATTTAATACACTCCAAAGACCTGAAAGGAATTGAGTATGATTATGTGCATTATAATTCTCCTGACGAACGTGGTATTGATGTAGGATTGATCTATAACAAGCAATTTTTTGAATTAATTGATTCTAAAGTTTTTCCATTACTGATAGATAATACCGAAGGTGAAAGAGATTTAACACGAGATGTTTTACTTGTAAAAGGAAAATTAAACGGCGAGTTGATGCATATATTGGTGAATCATTGGCCTTCAAGAAGAGATGGCGCAGAAACTACAGAATACAAACGCGTCAAAGCGGCTGAACTGAATCGACAAATAATAAACGATTTAAGAGCAAAATCTGAAAACCCAAAAATCATTATCATGGGTGATTTCAATGATGGTCCTACTACTAAAAGTATTAAAGAAACATTGGTACAAGAAGATTTATACAATCCCATGGAAAGTTTATATGCCAAAGGAAATGGTTCTTTAAAATATAAAAAGGATTGGTTTTTATTTGACCAAATAATTTTTTCCAAAAATTTTATGGAAGAAAAGGAAAATGAGCATTCTTTTAAATATGCGGAAATCTTCAGCAGAGACTTTTTAAAAGTATTCAGAGGAAAAAATAAAGGAATGCCTTATAGAACTTTTATAGGAAGATGGTATCAAGGAGGCTATAGCGATCACTTTCCTGTACTTGCCTATTTAAAGAAAAATTAAGACATAAAAAACGCCGTTCAATATTGAACGGCGTTTTTTATTTACTATTTCTATTTATTATAATCCCGTAATTTTCACATCGTCAATATGGTATCTTGTTTCTGAGGCTCCTGCGGCTCCTAAATATTTAAAAGCAACATTCACGTTTCCATTCAAACAAGAAATATTGGTTGATAGCGTTTCAAAATCTCCAAAACCTCCATCACCTACTGGAATTGCAACATCAAGTTGAGTCCACTCTGTAGTCGACACATCCCCTGTAAAGTTTTCAGTTATTAAGGCTGTAATAATTTGTCCAGATTCAAAGTTAGATGAAATTTCAAAACTCAATTCTTCTTCCGTAGAACTATCTAAATTAATTGATGGAGAAACCATCCATGTTTCCATTGGGTTTTCTCCAGTTCCAAAAGCAGATATTTTCATATATCGATCGCCACTGAATGAATTACTTTCATATAATTCGTTTCCTCCAGACACATTAATATTAGTCCATCCTAGTGCTGATAAATCTGCACTATTAAAAACTCCTTCGAAATCTTCATCAAAAACAGTACTTGCATTTGATGTTGATCCATCACACTCAAGAACTACTGGATCACATCTCTCCGGATTAGTAAAGTCAATATCTATAGGAGAATTTGCAATAATCACAAAGAAATCAGCACGGAAATCTTTAGCCAATACTGCATTTAAAGTTCCTACTCCTGAAGGTAACAGATATGATTTAAAATCTGAGAATGTACTTGTCTGCAATACTGCTCCTGCTTCATCTGTACAACTAACAACATTTCTAAATCCGTCAAATTGATCTGTAGGTTCTCCAGCATATGTTTTACCTAATTGTGATTTCACAAATTGAACATCTGTCAATTGTATAAAAGTATTAATATTGTCTTCAGAAAACGCTGAAGCTGAAACCATAGTTGGAACTATTTCAGCCGTTTCTGTAGATCTAAGAACATTTTCTAAATATGAAAACTGAGGAATTTCATCAAGACCAAAACCTCCATTATCAACACCTATAGTATATCTACCAGCAGCAGCAGTATCAGTAGGATCATTATCTTCACCATCTTCATACGAAATACTTAATCCAGCCATTTTTATATATACTTTTCTTCCAAATTCATATGTTTCAAATAAAGAAGATTTATCAATCAATACCTCAATTCCTCCTGTTGGGTTGCTTGGACTATCTTGTAAAACTATTGATTCAAAAAAGTTCCCTGCAAGATCATTAGAAACAACATATCCAGAAAATACTAAATCAGACTCAACATCCATAGTCATTTTAGACTCTCCTTCAGATGCGAAATGCTGATCAAGAGCTCCTTTCATAGCTTCAATACTTGAATTAACCGTTACAACTGGTTCAACTTGAGTTGCTGTAGGTGGTACATCGTATTCATTGTCGTCCACACAAGATACTACTGCCATAGTAAGTATCGCGAATGTTGTTATTTGTAAAAATTTAATTGCTTTCATGAGTTTATTTTTATTATTCTTTTTATTTAAAATTTAAAATCTGAAGTAAACACTTACAAAGTAAGATGTTCCAAATCCTTTCCAATACCTTGATCCAAATACTGGCGTGTCAAGAGCTTGATCATCACGTAACTCTCTGAAATTAGCGTTTCTAGATTGTTCAAAACCTCCAGTTTTATAATCTTCATTTAATATATTACTTACCGTTGCAAAAACACCAACATAATAATCATCTATTTTCCAAGATTTTCCTCCTATTACATTTACCAACATATAGTTGTCAAATTTTTCTTGAGCCAATAAATCTCTTGCCAATTCTGGATCATAATCATTGAACTGTAATCCATCAATAGGGTCTGAACTAAAATTACTTGTTCTTGTAATTGGTGCGACATCTACATATCCATTTGAAAAGAAATTTGCTGTTGCTCCAAACCACCAATAATCTGGATCACGATATTCAAACCCAACAGACATTGCTCGCTGAGGTCCTCCAGCAACATGGTAATTTTTTAGCGCAGATTCGCCAAATTCAATATTTTCATCAAAATCATCTGAAGCTAAATAAAGATTCGGATTACTATCATATACATAATCTCCGATTGCAGCAGCTCCCTTCAATTTAATAGTCGGTGTAACTTGAGCTTCAATTCCAAACTCTAAACCAATATTACGCTTATCGACTCCTGTTAATACTTCTTGAACAAATGCGGCAGACTCAGTATCACTGATTCCACTGATTCCATCTGCATAGAAAAAAGAAATTTCAGTAGCATCTTCAAATTTTGTATAATATCCAGTCGCACGAGCCTTCACCTTTGGAGTTCTAAGAATATAACTTATATCTGCTGAAGTAATTTTTTCATCGGTTAAACCTACAACTATATCGTTATTTTCTCGAGAATTCGAAAAGGTGTTTCTTACAGTTGGCGCTTTGGTTAAGTATCCAGCGTTAAAATCTAAAATATGACGCCCAGTAATTTTATATGTAAGTCCTCCTTTGGTACTGAAATTAGAAAAAGATACTTTTTCACTTTCTCCAAATGATCTATTTCCTAAGAAACGTCCATTTTCATATAATCCGTTTCTTTGATAATCTGTCGTTGCAATTTTTGCTCCAACATAGAAATCAACTTTATCATATTGAAACTGTGCTTGTGCAAATGCATCAATAATAGTTGCTTCTATTTCAAAATTGTATCTGTACTTTTCTCCTACTTGAACCAATCTATTTGGATTTCTTAAATCATTTTGTGCTTCATCAATTGTTTCAGAAAATGAATCTACATTTAAATAGCCATCTCCTCCCAATAAGTCTAGCATATTAGCAAAATTATGAGACTTTAAATTACGATAGGAAACAGAACCGTTCAATGCAACGTTGTCATTTAATTGACTACGAAGGATTGTGTTAAAGGTAAACTGATCATCATCATTTCTATCTTCGTACAATGCATAAATTGAATTCCCATTTGAAAGATTTGCTTGGTATAATGAATTCCAATCAATCTGTCCGTCATTTTGAAATTCTTGTTGCGACAAGTAAGCATTAGATATGCTTCCATTTCTCAAAGCATAACTTGGTAATTTTTGGTAATATGTTGGATCAGGATTGGAACCTCCTCCTATAAGAAATTCTTCCCCTAAAGAATTGGTTAATAAATTCGTTCCACCATTATCAATTCTACTATTTCCTATTTTTCCTGTTTGATAAGCAATATTAGTATTCAATGTAGTATTCTCACTTAAATTCCAGTAATGATTTAACATAAATACTGGTTCTTCAATTTCTCGCTCTCTTGAATTACGCTTACTACCATCTTGGTATCCCCAAAAAGAATTGTATGTTCTTCCTTTTAAATCAAATACTTCGTCCGTATTTGGAGATGATTTTCCTCTTCTGTTTGGCGTATAAAAACTAGTAAAGTTTAAACTGTGTTGATCATTAAATACTTTTTCAACAGCTATAAAAATCGAATTAGAATCATATAAAGTAGCGTCATTATAACCTTCATTTCCATATCTTCTTGACATTAATACTGAATAAGCCCATCCTTTATCATTCAGTCCAGAAGAATATCCTGCCATCACACGACCTGTGTAACTTCTATTAGAAGCGGCATAAGATATTTTTGCTCCTTCTCTATATTCAGAAGCCCTCATAATAATGTTATTCGATCCACCAACACCTCCAAAAGTATATTCAGAAGGAGCCAACCCATTTGAAAAAACTTGATTTCTCTGCGCGTCATTTAACCCTCCCCAATCACTCCATTGTGGTCTTCCATTTTGAATCTTGTTCATTTCAATTCCATTGATCAAAAGCTTTCCATTTTCAGAATTGAAACCTCGTGGCCTGAAAAATGTTGCGCTAAATTCAAATGCAGCAGTATTTAAAAAAACATCTCTAGAAGATTGTAATAATCCCGCAGTGTTGTCAGCACCGCCTTCATCGTCGTTTAAATCGTCTTCTGAAAGAAGTACAACTCCTGCATCAATATCTTGAACATACTTCTTAAATAGAAAAATTTCTCCAAGATCTACTTCTTTTTCAGATTCTAAATTAATTGGGAAAATCTGTGTTTCATAACCATCTAAATTAACACTTATTTTTTGAGCTCCAATTGGAACATTATTTAAAATAAATTTTCCATCACTTCCAGTTGAAGATGTGTTTTTTAACCCTTCAACAACTACTGTTGCTTCCGATAGTGGTAATTCTGTATCACTATCTGAAACAATTCCTTTTACAACACCTGTTGATTGAGCTATAACCCAAAAAGGGAGTGCAATCAAAAGCATTGAAATAATTGTTTTTTTCATATAAAAGTTTTCTGTTTATGCATTTAAAAAACGCAAAACAAAATTACATTTTTTACTTGAAATTTTAAGTTAAATTTAAAAGAACTTATTGTTTGGCTCGAATATTGTTTTATTTTTACCAAATAAACAAACAACTATAAATGAAAAGATTACTTCTATTTTTTCTTGTATTTTCAATCAGTCATGGAGTACAAGCTCAAAAATCAAATAAAGAATATGAAATAAGGACATTAGCTTTCTACAACCTTGAAAATCTTTTTGACACTATTAATAATACAGCTAAAAATGATGAAGCAAGTCCAATGATGGAATTGAAAAGTAATAGATCAACTGTTTATTGGGATAAAATTGACAAGCTAGGAAGTGTTCTTTCAGATATCGGAAAAAAAGACGCTAGAAATAGTCCTGCAATTATAGGTGTTGTAGAAATTGAAAATGATACTGTTCTGAATGATATTGTCAAAGGAAAGTTTTTAAAGAAAAATAGATATAAAATAATCCATTATGATTCTCCTGATAAGCGTGGAATTGATGTTGGTCTTTTATATCAAGCTCGTTTTTTTAAACCTGTAAATCATCAAAGTTTTGAATTACTTATATATAATAATGAAGGTGAGCGAATTTATACTAGAGATCAGTTATTAGTCTCAGGATATTTAGATGGAGAAATGATTCATGTAATCGTAAACCATTGGCCTTCTAAAAGAGGTGGAACAAGAAGTATTCCTTTTCGTGAAAAAGCCGCAGCTTTAAATGTTAAAATCATGAAGCAAATTCGAGAAAACGAACCAAATGCTAAAATTATAACCATGGGAGATTTTAATGATGACCCCATGGAATCAAGTTTTAAGAATATCATGAAGACCAAAATGAAGAAAACTGATGTTCAAGAAAATGACATCTATAATCCGTTTGAAGATATGTTCAGAAGAGGATTAAATACTGCTGGTTATAGAGATAATATAAATTTATTTGACCAGATTCTTATTAGCTCTCAATTATTATCAAAAGACAAAGATTACTCAAGTTATAAAATGAAAAAGGCTGGAATATATAATCCTAAATATTTAATAAGTAATAAAGGAAGGTATAAAGGATATCCTTTTAGAAGTTTTTCTTGGGGTACATATACAGGAGGATATAGTGATCATTATCCTGTGTATATGCATTTAATAAGAGAAAAAAAATAAAACATACAACCAACATCTGAAACTTAATTTAAAAAACAAGTTTCGATTTTAAATTTTCAATGCTATGAAAAAGGTTACAATATGTACACTATTATTGGTGTGTGCAATTACTTCGTGTTTTTCTCAAAATGAGAAAAAAAAAGAGTATAAAATCAATACAATTGCGTTTTATAATCTTGAAAATTTATTTGACACAATAGACAATTCCAAGACAAAAGATGAATACAGTCCCATTCTTAAAATGAAAGGGAATAAAACGAAAGCATATTGGAATAAAATCAACAATATGGCAAGAGTGCTTTCTGAAATTGGGAAGGAAAAAAGTGGAAAAAGTCCTGCTATAATTGGAATTGCAGAAATTGAAAATGACACTGTAATTAACGATCTTTTAAATTCTGAATATTTAAAAAATAAAAAATACGATTATATACATATTGAATCTCATGATTGGAGAGGAATTGATGTTGCGTTATTGTATAGAACAACCGTTTTTAGTCCATCAGATTATAAAGTGTATGAATTAAAAGCATGGAATGATAAAGGGTATCGTGTGAAGACTAGAAATCAATTGTTAGTTTCTGGATATCTAGATAGTGAGTTAATTCATATAATTGTAAATCACTGGCCCTCCCAAAGAGGTGGCGCAAATAAAACCGAATACCTGAGAAAAAAATCTGCGGAACTTAATTCTACCATAATTTCTGAACTAAGGAATCAGAATCAAAATGCTAAAATCTTAACAATTGGAGATTTTAATGATGATCCAAATTCCATTAGCATAAAAAAAATGTTGAATTCTAAATCTGAATCTCTATACAATCCATTTGAAAAAATGTTTAAAAGAGGAATCGGTTCGTTAGGATTTCGAGATAATATTAATCTATTTGATCAAATTATCTTTTCATCCAATTTATTTGTTAAAAACAGTAATTATACTTCCTATAAATTTTATAAAGCCGGAATTTTTAATCCAAAATATTTAATCAATAGTAAAGGACAGTATAAAGGATATCCATATAGAAGTTGGTCAAATAATGATACTTTTACTGGAGGATATAGTGATCATTTTCCAGTTTATATTTATTTAATAAAAGAAAAGTGATATTTTCACTATATTTATAATATTATTACTGATTGAATTAAAGTTAAACCTATTAATATACAATGTTATGAAAAAACTATTTTTTATCTTCGCCTTAACTTCATTTATTGCATTTTCACAAACCAATAACCCTATTACAACTGATAACGAAAATTTTAGTGGTGATACAATATTATTAATTACTGAGAATAATACCATAAATGGATCAAAATACTTACTAGAAGACTGGAATGAAGGTTATATTATTTTAAGTGATTCTATTTTTTCACATCAAGATAACATTCTATTTGATCAACTAGAAGGAGCAATTGTCTTAAAGGCTAAAGATGGAAGTGGCTTTAAAGTGAGAGATTACAGTGTGACAGGATTTGTAATAGAAGAAAAAGGAAAGTATATCAAACACTATTTTTCTAAAGTACCGCGTTCTAGTTTTAAAAACGCTGAAAATAAAACTAAATTCTATGAGGTTGTCAATAATTTAACCAAAACAAATTATTTAATTAAGGATACTCAAAAATATGTTTTTGATCCAAATTTAAGTAAAGGTGCTGGCACAAATAATAATTTTGCAAGAGAATATAAGGAGAAAACCACATACTATCTTAAAAATAAATCTGAAAAATATGTCAAAACCAGACTTAGTAAAAAAGCCGTTTTGAAAAGTTTAGGTGATAAAACTTCTGAATTGAAAAAATATATATCTTCTAATAAGATAAATTTTAAAAACGAGTTTGATGTTGTAAAAGTCTTAAACTATTACCACAAACTGTGATCATACTGTTCTTAAAAAAAAGGGCTGAAATTATAAAATTTTAGCCCTTTTTTTATACTATTTTAATATCTTTTAATTGTAGTTGTAAAGAAATATTTCCATTCCATTGATTCTCTTCTATATTAAAAACAGCGTTAAAAGATCCGTTTTTTTTAATTGAATCCAATTGATCTCCAAGCCCAAATCCAATAGCATTGTAGGTCTTTTTATCAGCGCCACTTATAATGTTTAATTTTAAATGGCTCTTGTCATCACCTACTTGTTTTCCATAACCATTATCTCGCAATGTACTTGTCATAAAAACAGGTCTCATATTTCTGGGCCCAAAAGGGGCAAACTGCTTTAAAATCCTAAAAAATTTAGGAGTAATGTCTCCCAGTTCAATTTCTGCATCAATTAAAACCTCTGGAATTCTCAATTCTTCAGGCATTGATTCTCTGACTACTTCTTCAAATTTTTCTTTAAACTTCTTATAATTTTCTGGCTTTAAAGTCAATCCTGCAGCATATTTATGACCTCCAAATTGCTCTATAAAAGCAGAACATTTTTCTAGAGCGTTGTAAACATCATATCCTTTTACAGAACGTGCGGATGCAGCCAACTTATCGCCACTTTTAGTAAATACAAGTGTAGGTCTATAATAGGTCTCTATCAATCGAGAAGCCACAATACCAATAACACCTTTATGCCAAGCTTCATGATAAACAACAGTTGAAAATTTTTGCTGTTCATTAGCTGTTTCAATTTGTTGAAGTGCTTCATTCGTAATCGTTTTATCTAGTTCTTTTCTGTCTATATTATTTTGTTCAATTTCTTTAGCCAATTCAACTGCAATATCTAAATTAGTTTCTGTCAATATTTCTACAGCATATTGTCCATGTTTAATTCTTCCGGCAGCATTAATTCTTGGAGCGATTCCAAAAACAACATCAGAAATTGTCAACTCTTTTTTTGGCAAATGAATTAAGGCTCTGATTCCAGGACGTGGTGCTTTATTAATAACTATCAATCCATAATAAGCCAATATTCTATTTTCTCCAGTCATCGGAACAATATCTGCTGCAATTGCTGTTGCTACTAAATCTAAATAGGGCAACAAGTCATCCATTGTTTCTTCTCTATTTAGAGACAATGCTTGTATCAATTTAAAACCAACTCCACAACCACATAATTCATCATAAGGATATTCACAATCCTCTCTTTTTGGGTCTAAAACTGCTGCAGCTTTTGGAAGTTCTTTTCCAGGTCTATGATGATCACAAATGATAAAGTCAATTTTCTTTTCGGATGCATAAATAACCTTATCAATCGCTTTAATTCCACAATCCAGAGCTATAATCAGCGAAAAATTATTGTCTTCTGCAAAATCAATTCCTTGAGTTGATATGCCATACCCTTCGTCATATCTATCAGGAATATAAGTAGCAACATTAGAGTAAAAAGATTTTAAATAGGAATAAACTAGTGAAACTGATGTCGTTCCATCAACATCATAATCTCCAAAAATGAGAATATTCTCATTTTGAGAAATTGCCAATTCAATTCTTTTGACTGCCTTGTCCATATCTTTCATTAAGTATGGATTGTGAAGATGATTTATGTTTGGGCGAAAGAAATTTTTAGCCGCATCATAGGTTTCAATTCCTCGTTGTAAAAGTAGTTTCGAAACTATAGGATAAACTTTTAGTTCTTGAGATAACTTTATGATTTTTTCTTTTTCAGGAATAGGTTTTAATGTCCAACGCATTAGTAATAGCAATTATTAATTAGATGTTACTGCTCAATATATTCAATATTCACAGTTACATCAGTAAATTTACGGAACATTTCTAATACACCACAATATCTTTCAACTGATAGGTCAACTGCTTTTTGAATCTTGTCTTTTTTAAAGTCAGACCCAAAGAAACGATATGTAACAACGACATCTTTATAAATTCTAGGATGTTCTTCTGTTAAATCAGCAGTTACTTGAATTTTTAAATCATCTACTTCTGCACGCATTTTTTTCAATAACGAAACAACATCCAATCCTCCACATCCAGCCAACGAACTCAACATTAACGCTTTTGGACTCATTCCTCTACTTTCTAAATCATCAACTGGATTATCAATCATGAATGATCCATCATCGTGATTTGCTTCAAACAACATATTGTCTTTCCAAATTACTTCTATTTTTGCCATATTTTTAGTCTATTAAGTTTCAAATTTAACATATTCTATGTCGTTTTTTTGTAATATTGTTTACAATCTTAAAAATAAAACAAATCATATGCCTTTAGTAACACCTTTATCTGCCGAACACGATATAGAAACAAAAAAATTAGCAGAATTTTTTAATGAAACACTTGGATTTTGTCCGAATTCTGTCTTAACCATGCAACGTAGACCTGCAATTTCTAAAGCCTTTATCAACTTAAATAAAGCCGTAATGGCAAATGAAGGACGCGTAACATCAGCATTAAAAAGAATGATTGCTTGGGTATCAAGTAACGCAACAGGATGTCGCTATTGCCAAGCACATGCAATTCGTGCTGCTGAACGTTATGGTGCAGAGCAAGAGCAACTGGATAATATATGGGAATACAAGACGCATGCAGCATTTTCTGATGCCGAACGTGCAGCATTAGATTTTTCATTAGCTGCTTCTATGGTCCCAAATGCTGTGGATGAAGCCATCAAAACGGAGTTATATAAATATTGGGATGAAGGCGAAATTGTAGAAATGTTGGGCGTAATTTCTCTCTTCGGATATTTAAATCGTTGGAATGATTCTATGGGAACAACTCTCGAAGGAGATGCTATTGAAAGCGGAAATCAATTTCTTGGGAAACATGGTTTTGAAGTTGGAAAACACGTATAAAAGATATTAGACCGCTTTGCTGTTAGAGTCTAGAATAAAGACTTGATTCTGACCAACTGATAAAGTCTAGTGCTTTTTTAGTTCTCGACTGAGCTCGAACGGACAAGTTGAAAGAATTTTATCTAAATGAACAACAGTAATATGAAAACTATTCAAGGGCAATTTGTTGATATTGAAAACAGAAAAATATTTTCTGCTGAAGTTTCTATTCTTGATGGAAAAATAGCATCAGTAAAAGAAAAGAATCACACTATCCAAAACTATATTCTTCCAGGATTTGTAGATGCACATATACATATTGAAAGTTCGATGTTGGTGCCTTCTGAATTTGCTCGTTTAGCAGTTTTACATGGAACTGTAGGAACTATTTCCGATCCTCACGAAATTGCAAACGTACTTGGAAAAGATGGTGTTTATTATATGATCGAAAACGGGAAACAAGTTCCGTTAAAATTTCATTTTGGTGCTCCATCATGTGTTCCTGCAACCACTTTTGAAACTGCAGGAGCTATTATTGATTCAGAGGATATTAAAGAATTATTGTCTTCGCCTGATATTAACTACTTGGCAGAAATGATGAACTATCCAGGAGTTTTGTTTGATCATGATGAAGTTTTAAAAAAGATTGCTTGGGCAAAACATTTTGACAAACCAGTTGACGGTCACGCTCCAGGACTAAGAGGAAAAGATGCTGAAAAATATATTTCTGCTGGAATTTCAACAGATCATGAATGTTTTACTTATGATGAGGCTAATGAAAAATTGGCTCTTGGAATGAAAATATTGATTCGTGAAGGTAGTGCAGCGAAAAATTTTGAAGCATTGATTGATTTGCTTCCTGAGCATTATGAAAACATGATGTTTTGTTCGGATGATAAACATCCTGATGATTTGATTCTAGGTCATATCAACCAATTATGTGCTCGAGCAGTTGCCAAAGGAATTGATGTTTTTAAAGTATTAAAATCTGCTTGTATTAATCCAGTAAAGCACTACAACATGAATGTTGGATTATTACAAAATGGTGATACTGCGGACTTTATTGTTGTGGAGGATTTGATTGACTTCAAAGTCTTACAAACTTATATTGACGGCGAATTAGTCGCTGAAAATGGAAAATCTTTTATTAAATCCGTTCCATTTGACAAACCAAATAATTTCAATGTTACTCCAAAATCAATTTCGGATTTTAAAGTAGAAGCAACTTCAGAAAAAGTTCGAGTGATTGAAGCCTTGGATGGAGAATTAATTACCAATGAAATTCATGCTGAAGCAATCTTAAAAGACGGAAATTTAATTTCCAATGTTGAAAATGACATTTTAAAAATGGCGGTTGTAAATCGTTATCAAGACGTAAAACCTTCGATTGCTTTTATCAAGAATTTTGGATTGAAAAAAGGCGCTATTGCAAGTTCAGTTGCTCATGATTGTCATAATATTGTTGTTGTGGGAACTTCAGACGAAGAAATATGCAATGCAGTAAATCTGATAATAGAAAACAAAGGAGGTGTTTGCGCTGTAAATGGAAACTTAAAGAAAAACCTTGCCTTACCTGTTGCTGGAATTATGAGTGCTGAAAATGGCTGGGAAGCAGGAAAAAACTATCAAGAAATTGATGTTATGGCAAAGGAATTAGGCTGTACGCTGAGAGCGCCTTTTATGACACTTTCTTTTATGGCGTTATTAGTAATTCCAGATTTAAAACTTTCTGATAAAGGGCTTTTTAGTGGAAACAAATTTGAGTTTGTAGACTTACAACTTTAGAATTCCTCCAACTCGTCTCTTCAACTCAGGTATTACCTCTTCATTAAACCACGGATTCTTAGTAAACCAAAATCGATTTCTCGGTGATGGATGTGGCAATACAAAATATTTAGGTAAATATTCAGGATAATTGTCTACAGTCTCAGTTAATGTTCTTTTTGCGGCTTGTTTTAAATAATAATTTTGTGCATACATTCCGATTAAAATAATCAACTCAAGATTAGGCAGCTTGTCAAACAATTCTTGATGCCATTGAGGAGCACATTCTTTTCTGGGAGGTAAATCTCCCGATTTCCCTTTTCCTGGATAACAAAATCCCATAGGAATTATGGCAAACTTTTCTACATCGTAAAATTCTTCATCCGTAACATTCAACCATTTTCGTAATTGCCTTCCACTAGCATCATCCCAAGGAATTCCTGAAGCATGAACTTTTGTTCCTGGCGCTTGACCAATAATGACAATTTTAGAATTTTTATGTGCTGCTAGAACAGGTCGTGGACCTAAAGCCAAATGCTCTTCGCAAATGGTACATTGTTTTATATGAGAAATTAGATTTTTCATCAAATTTTCAACTATAGATAATAAACTCAAAGCAAAAGTTCTAGACTGCGCTCGAACAGACAATTGTTACATTATCAAATTGCTGAATTAACTAATTGGTTATTTTTTCCCTCCTACAACAATCACAATCTCACCTTTTGGAGGTTTATTGGTGTAATACGCTAAGACTTCTGTAACTGTTCCGCGAATGGTTTCTTCGAACATTTTGGTCAATTCTCTAGAAACAGAAACAGGTCTATCTTCACCAAAATATTCTACCAAATGCCCTAACGTTTTGACCAATTTATGAGGAGATTCATAAAAAATCATCGTTCGAGTTTCTTCCGCTAGTAATAAAAGTCTCGTTTGTCGTCCTTTTTTCACTGGTAAAAATCCTTCAAAGACAAACTTGTCATTTGGTAATCCACTATTCACAAGTGCAGGTACAAATGCCGTTGCTCCAGGAAGACAATCTACTTCAATTCCGTTTTCAATAGCTGCTCTTGACAGTAAAAATCCAGGATCAGAAATGGCAGGAGTTCCAGCATCAGAAATTAAAGCAATTGTTTCTCCACTTTTTATTCGCTCCACAATTCTATTAACCATTTTATGCTCATTGTGCATGTGGTGAGATTGCATATGAGTAGAAATCTCAAAATGTTTTAATAATTTACCAGAAGTTCGTGTGTCTTCTGCAAGAATTAAATCAACTTCTTTGAGCACTTTAATCGCTCTGAAAGTCATATCATCAAGATTTCCAATAGGTGTTGGAACTAAATATAATTTGCTCATATAAACAAATATATAAACTATCTTTTACAACAAGTCTTTAATTACTAAATTTGCACCATAATTTTTAGATAGATATGTATAGAAGTCATACGAATGGAGAATTGAGATTGTCTCATATAGGTGAAGAGGTTACCCTTTCTGGTTGGGTACAAAAAGTACGCGACAAAGGTTTTATGATTTGGGTAGATTTACGTGATAGATACGGAATTACTCAATTAATTTTTGATGAAGAGCGTACTCCAAAAGAAATTATGGAGCAAGCAAAATCTTTAGGAAGAGAATTTGTAATTCAAGTAAAAGGAACTGTGATTGAACGTCAATCAAAAAATAAAAATATTGAAACTGGTGAAATAGAAGTTCTAGTTTCTGAATTGACAATTTTGAATGCTTCTATAACGCCGCCTTTTACCATTGAAGATGAAACAGATGGAGGTGAAGACATCAGAATGAAATACAGATACTTGGATATACGTAGAAATCCTGTAAAAGATAGTTTGATTTTCCGTCATAAAGTATCGATGGAAGTTCGTAAATACTTGTCTGACCAAGAATTTATAGAAGTTGAAACTCCTTATTTGATTAAATCGACTCCAGAAGGCGCTAGAGATTTTGTCGTTCCTTCTAGAATGAATGAAGGGCAATTTTATGCGTTGCCACAATCTCCTCAGACATTCAAGCAATTATTGATGGTTGGTGGAATGGATAAGTATTTTCAGATTGTAAAATGTTTTAGAGACGAAGATTTACGCGCAGATAGACAACCAGAATTCACACAGATTGACTGCGAAATGGCATTTGTAGAGCAAGAAGATATTTTAAATGTATTTGAAGGATTAACGCGTCATTTACTTAAAGAAGTGAATGGTGTTGAGGTTGATAAGTTTCCAAGAATGTTATACGATGATGCGATGCGTTTGTATGGAAATGACAAACCAGATATCCGTTTTGGAATGGAGTTCGGAGAATTAAACGATGTTACACAACATAAAGATTTTGGCGTTTTTAATTCGGCTGAATTGGTTATTGGTTTTGCAGTTCCTGGAGGAAATTCTCATACAAGAAAAGAGATTGATAATATTATAAAATGGGTAAAAAGACCGCAAGTTGGTGCTTTAGGAATGATTTATTGTCGTGTAAATGAAGATGGAACATTCAAATCATCAGTAGATAAATTTTACGATCAAGAAGACTTGGCAAAATGGGCTGAAAAAACTGACGCTAAAAAAGGCGATTTAATTTGCGTTTTGTCTGGTGAAACAAATAAAGTAAGAGCACAATTATCTGCGTTGAGAATGGAATTGGCAGAACGGATGGGATTAAGAGATCCTAAAGTTTTTGCACCACTTTGGGTAATCGATTTCCCATTATTAGAGTTGGATGAAGAAACTGGACATTATCATGCGATGCATCATCCATTTACTTCGCCAAAACCTGGGCAAATGGAATTGTTAGACACAGATCCTGGAGCAGTTAAAGCAAATGCGTACGATTTGGTGTTGAATGGAAATGAAATTGGTGGAGGTTCAATCAGAATTCATGACAAGCAAATGCAAGCAACCATGTTAAAACATTTAGGTTTTTCTGAAGAAGATGCAAAAGCACAATTTGGTTTTTTAATGGATGCTTTTGAATATGGCGCTCCTCCTCACGGCGGATTGGCTTTTGGTTTGGATAGACTGGTTGCAATTCTTGGCGGACAAGAAACGATTCGTGACTTTATTGCGTTCCCAAAAAATAATTCTGGTAGAGATGTCATGATTGACGCTCCAGCATTTATTGACGACGAACAACTGACAGAATTGAGTTTGAAACTCAATCTAAAATCATAAAAAATCAAATCCTGCGAAAGCGGGATTTTTTATTCCACCCCTTTCTTATCTATCGACTTAGTAAGTGCTGAAGAAATAATTCCTGTAGGTATGGCTACAATTCCCAAACCTATCATCAAAATAAAAAAAGTAAAAACTTTTCCGCCAACAGTTATTGGATACACATCACCATAACCAACTGTTG
Source organism: uncultured Flavobacteriaceae bacterium (assembly GCA_905479835.1). Lineage (GTDB taxonomy): Bacteria > Bacteroidota > Bacteroidia > Flavobacteriales > Flavobacteriaceae > Urechidicola. The sequence goes on along the minus strand of CAJQNZ010000009.1, from coordinate 87,629 downwards.
TTAATGTAATTATTGCCCACCAAAGGCTGTCAAATATGGAAGAAAAATGTTCTGGTTGTGCTTGATTTTCAAAATAATAAATCCCTACAGCAGAAAAATAAATGAGAATAAGCGTAATGAAAATAAATAAAAAAATCTCCTCTTTAGCCATTTTGATTGCCTTGGTAAAATGATTCATAGCGTTGTTGTAACGAACCAATTTTAAGACTCTAAACAATCGTAAGAACCTTAATGCTCTTAGCGAGCGTAGATCAACTCCAAATGCCAAATAAAAAGGAATTATTGCTAAAAAATCAATGATTCCAAAAAGGCTAAAAATAAATTTTGGTTTACTATCAGCAACATAAATTCTTAAGATATATTCTGCTGTAAATACAATAACACTAAACAATTCTATAGATTGCAAAATTGCTCTTGTTTGAGGTTTTAAGTCAGGAACTGTTTCAACGGAAAATGTAATTATTGAAATTAATATGAGCGTCTGTATAAAAATAGAAAAATACCTACTCTTCTTATTATCGTTTATTTCAACGATGTCTTTGATATACTTTTTCATATTGCCAAATTAAATAAATTATTCTCAATTCTAATTGATAAATTTATTTACTTTTATTCTAATGAATTTTTCCTCAAAAAAAAATAATTCAATTTATGAATCAATACTATTAACTGTCTATTGAAGAAAATTGATTGAAGTTACCCTTTGATTTTTGTAAATTTGTCATCTATTAATTAATTGAAATTATGAAATACTTTATTATCGCTTTTTTAATCATTGCTATTGGATTAATTGCAACTGGATTTTATTTAAAAAGTATTTCTCATTTCAGAGGTGATGCAATTGTAGGGCTTGGGGTTCTTACGATTTCTTTCTTGGTAATGCCTTTATTTATTTTCCATCGTTATAGAAAGAAAGATTTATCAAGTTTTAAATATGATAAATCTATTTTTAAAGACGTTGATAAGAATTAGTTTAAGTTTCTTTTTTCAATAAAGAATCGAGTCAGCAACTCTCCACACTCATCTTCCATAACTCCTGAAATAACTTTAGTCTTAGGATGCAAGGTAGTTTTCATATTCATAAAGCCTCTTTGATCATCTCTCGCTCCAAATACAATTTTATCTATCTGCGACCAATAACTCGCTCCTGCACACATCTGACAAGGCTCAAGTGTTACATATAAAGTGCATTCTTTTAAGTATTTTCCTCCAAGAAAATCTGCGGCTGATGTGAATGCTTGCATTTCAGCATGCGCAGTTACATCATTTAAGGTTTCCGTGAGGTTGTGTCCTCGAGCAATAATCTGATTTTTACACACAATCACAGCGCCAACAGGAATTTCTCCTTTTTCAAAAGCCATTTCTGCCTCTTGAAGGGCACGTTTCATAAAGTAACTATCGTCAAAAGGTTTCTGCATATAAATTGAAAAGTTTAAGAAACAAAATTATCACAAATCATTTTTAATATATACTAGAATTAGGGATTTTGTATTACAGATTGGGTAATTCTTGTATTGTATGTATATTGAATGAAATTTTAGTTTGCAATATATAAAAAATGCCAAGCAATGAAACTAGGAAGCACTTCTAAAAAATAGTTTTGCTTTAATTTAAGGTGGGATACAAAATAAAATCACCAATATAAATTTTAGTTTTGTTTGTAAAACTAAAATTTATATTGGTGATAATTCTATTCCTGATGAATTATAACTTTTTACTGTTTTATTATTTTTTTAAGAGCAATTTTATCATCTACTTCAATCCTCAACATATAAAGTCCAACTTGTAAATGAGAAATATTTATCTCTTCATTCCTTTTAGTAAAACTGGTTTTTAAAATTAACCTTCCTCTCATATCAAAAAGAGAAGCCGTAATATTTTCATATTGAGGTAAACTAATTTTAATACTACTAATTGATGGGTTAGGATATATTCTTACTGCTTTTTGAAGTTCATCATCAACAGATAAGGAACCAATATTTACCGTGATAATCTCACGTTTGATTATTAAATCAGGTATATCAGGATTTGTAATCTCACAATAATAAATACCACTATCACTTATTTGAGAGTTGGTAATGGTATAACTATTTTCAATTGCTCCAGTGATAGCTATGTTATCTTTAAACCATTGATAAGCATTTGCAGTAAATTTATTTTGCTCTATTCTATTTGTATCGGGAATATCTGTTAATGTCAATGTTATATCATCTCCCTCAACCCCGCTCAGTTCTTCCTCAACATCTAAGGTGAACTGTGGCGAATAGTAAGAGGAATTACTCCAACTATTTTCTAAGTTCAAATAATCATTAAATTGATCAGAAAAATCATTTGGAACAAAATGATTATTATCAATTTTCAAGTATGTTAATTTCGACAACCCAGTAAAATCAGGTAAAGTACCGCTAAGACTATTTTGGCTAATATCACAAAACACAAGGTTGGTAAATGTATTTATAAATTCTGGAACGTTTCCCGAAAGTTGATTGTTATATAGCCAAAGCCCTCTTAATTTTGTTAAGTTACTGTAGGAAGGTGGGATTTCACCTGTAAAATTATTGATTTCAAAACTAAGAACTCTAAGTTCGGTTAAATTTCCAATTTCTGGTGGTAAAGCTCCATTGATACTATTTCCAAAGTAAAAAGATAACCATTCTAGTCCTGTTAAATTTCCAATTTCTGGAGGTAAAGTACCTGTCAAGTTGTTGTTATAAAAATCTAATTTAGTAACTTTATTTCCGGTAACTGTTACTCCATGCCATGTAGAAATAGGTTCAGCAGAAAGCCAATTGGTGTTATTGTTCCAGTTATCTCCATTGGTGGAATTATAAATAGCAATTAAAGCATCTTTTTGTAATTGAGAAACCTCTCCTTTTATTTCTATACTATTTCGTTCAATGGTTAAATCTGTAATGGTCGAACTTGTAGCTCTACAGATATACACATCCATATCATCTTCGGTTAATCCAGAAATAACATAGGTGTTACTTGTGGCTCCAGGAATTATTTCATCGCTCTTATCAAAATAATTATATCGTTTTTTATACCATTGATACTGGACATTAGTTCCAGGAATAGGAGTCATTGTTAAAGTATAATCATCACCAAGTATGCCATCGAATGAGTCTTCAGTATCTCTTAGATTTTGAGTTTGATATTTAAAACTCTGTAAAGAACTGTTCCCTGAATAATTAGTTTCAAGATCTTGAAATGAAAAGTCATTACTATTTAAATCTAAGGAATTTAACGTTGAAATTGTACTTAAATCTGGTACTTCTCCACTTAATTTATTAAAACTAAAATTTACCTCTTCTAGATTCTGCAGATTTGAAATTGATGCAGGTATTGAGCCTATAAGGTTATTGTTTATTAAAACAATTTTTGAAATATTTTCGTTTTTTACGGTTACACCATGCCAAGAAGATACAGGATCCGTGCTATTCCAATTGTCTTGATTTGTCCAATTCTGCCCATCAGTATTATTATAAATATCTGAAAGAATAGTACTTTCTGAATCTGGAACAGATTGAGCGATATCAATAGTTATTTTAGTAAAAGCCCCTGTTTCTCTGTGAACTAACAAATAATATGTCGTTCCAGCTGTAATTGTTCCTGAAGTGTTTCCATAATTGCAACCAGAAACTTGGGATAATTGAGTGTCACTTGTAGCATTTAAATCTGGAGCCGAATATAAAATAGCAAAGAAATTTCCAATAGGGTCACGATCATCTTCAACTAGTATATTTATCGTTGCATTAGTTTGAGCTGTAAATTTATAATAAACCACTTTGAAGTCAGCTGTATTACAACTCGTTTGTCCTCCTGAACTAGAGGTAGCTAAATCTAACCTTACATTATTTTCAACAAAAGGAGATTCATTTACCAAGGTAGCATTTTGTATTAAATCATTTACAGGAACTTGAGCTGTGGAGACTTGAGTGCCTAAAAGAATAATAGTTAAAAAAAGTAATAATTTTTTCATAGCAATAAATTTTAAAGTTATACATATGTATTTTTTGGGATTAAAATTGTTAAGTAAATATAATGAATATTTTATTTTTAACAAAAAAAATAAAATATGTTAATAACGATAGGTGTGAAATAAGGGAAATTATATAACTTATTTTGAATTCATTGTAGAATAAAAATATTGTAAATTTGTATTATAATTTATGGAAAATTTCATTTTAAAAAATATTCATTCTCCTAAAGATCTACGTGAAATTTCAAGTAGTGAATTACCTCTAGTTGCGCAAGAATTACGTGATTTTATCATTGATATTGTTGCTACTAAAGAAGGGCATCTTGGCGCAAGCCTAGGTGTTGTAGAATTGACTATTGCACTACACTATGTTTTTGATACACCTAATGATTTATTGGTTTGGGATGTCGGTCATCAAGCTTATGGTCATAAAATATTAACTGGACGTAAGTCAATTTTTCACACCAATCGTCAATTGGGCGGAATCTCTGGTTTTCCAAAACGTGGAGAAAGTGTTTACGATACATTTGGTGTAGGGCATAGTTCAACTTCAATTTCTGCGACCCTAGGAATGGCAGTTGCTTCAAAATTGAAAGGCGATACTGAGAAGCAGCATATCGCTGTAATCGGAGATGCTTCAATTGCTTCTGGAATGGCATTTGAGGGAATGAATCATGGAGGAGTTACAGATGCAAATTTTTTAATTATTCTTAATGACAACACAATGGGAATTGACCCAAGTGTAGGTGCTTTAAAAGAATATTTTACCAATGTAAAAGCAGGAAAAGCCGTACGAAAAAATAATATTATTGAAGCCTTGAATTTTAACTATTCTGGGCCTATTGATGGGAATGATATCAACGCGTTACTAAAAGAATTAACTCGTTTAAAATCAATCAAAGGACCAAAATTCTTACATATTACAACTATCAAAGGAAAAGGGCTTTCAAATGCTGAAAAAGACCAAGTAAAATATCACGCTCCAGGAAAGTTTGATAAAGTAACCGGAAATATCATCTCCAAATCTGTAGAAAATTTACCTCCAAAATATCAAGATGTTTTTGGATTAACATTGGTAGAATTAGCAGAAAAAAATAAAAAGATTATAGGTATAACACCTGCAATGCCTACAGGAAGTTCATTAAAATTTTTGTTGGACGCTTTTCCTGAAAGAGCGTTTGACGTGGGAATTGCTGAGCAGCATGCAGTAACATTTTCTGCTGGACTGGCTACTCAAGGAATGATTCCTTATTGTAATATTTATTCTACATTTTTACAACGTGCTTATGACCAAATCATTCATGATGTTGCGCTTCAAAATCTTCCAGTAATTTTCTGTCTTGACAGAGCTGGACTTGTAGGTGAAGATGGCCCTACACATCATGGTGTTTTTGATATTGCTTATTTAAGATTGATTCCCAACATGTTTATTTACGCTCCAATGAACGAGGAGGAGTTGCGTAATATTTTATATACCGTTCAACTTGGTATAAATCATCCTATTGCTATACGGTATCCAAGAGGTCGTGGAACTGTGGTTGACTGGAGAACTCCGTTTTCCAAAATTGAAATAGGGAAAGGAAAACAATTATCAACAGGAAATAAAGTCGCTGTTCTTTCAGTAGGAACTATTGGAAATACCATTGTTGAAGTCGAAAACGAACTTCCCAAAAATACCATTGCTCATTATAATATTAAATTCGTTAAGCCACTTGACAGAAAATTATTGGATGATATCTTCGACTCGTTTGATAAAATAATTACCGTTGAAGATGGAACTATTATAGGTGGATTTGGGAGTGCTATTTTAGAATATGCTTCAGAAAATAACTACCATACCAAGACTATTAAAAGAATTGGGATTCCTGATCATTTTATTGAACATGCAACCGTTTCTGAATTACAAGAAATAATAGGTCTAGATAGAAAATCTATTCTTAAAGAAATTAAAAAACTTCTCCTTTAATTTTTCTATGTAACAATGTTGCATAACTATCTGAAACTGTTGAAATAAAACTACAGATTGTGAAAATCCTATCATACATTGATTCTTTGGTATGTTGAAAATTCTCAGGAAGGAGTTGAAAAATCAATTTGTCATAATTGGTTGCTTTATGGTCATATCTATTATTAACTGCAGTAATAAAAACATCTAAAAGGTCAGATAAAATTTTATATCCGGCAACTTCCTTTTCAATTACATCTTTGCTTTTATATATTTTTTCTATACTTATCTTTATGATGTCGTTAATCTGTGCTTCGTACTTACATTTATCTAGTAATGAAAGATTGTATTCTCCTTTTAAGATGAGATTTTCATTTTCTAAAAACACGTTTACTGTTTCATTGATCAAATTACCTATTGCCAAGGCTCTTAAATAACTAACCCTATCCTTCTTGGTTTTTAATTGGTGGTATTTTTCAGAATTAATAGTATCTCTTACCAAATTGATTAAATATTCCAAAGCGAAAGATTCATCTATCAATCCTAGATTTATGCCATCTTCAAAATCTATTATAGTATAACAAATATCATCTGCAGCCTCAACCAAATATGCTAGTGGATGACGATTATATGCCATATGCTCGTCTTCACGTAACTTTACCAAGCCTAATTCTTTAGCAACATCTTTAAACGCTTCTACTTCAGATTGAAAAACGCCATATTTTTTATCAACGATATGATCTGTAGGTTTTTTTGGTAACGATTCTTTAGGGTATTTCATAAATGCTCCCAAAGTAGCATATGATAATCTCAATCCTCCATTTACACCGTCTCTACTTTCAGTTAAAATTTTAAAACCATTCGCATTCCCTTCAAAATCTATCAAGTCTTGCCATTGCTTATCCGTCAGATTATTTTTAAACTGTTGACCATTTCCTGTTTTAAAGTATTCTCCAATTGCTTTTTCTCCAGAATGTCCAAAAGGTGGATTTCCAATATCATGTGCCAATGCCGCTGCTGCAACGATTGCTCCAAAATCATTGGCTTGGTATCCTTTTTCTTGGAGATTAGGATATTTTTCTATCAATTTTTTCCCTACAATTCTTCCTAAAGACCTTGCAACTACACTTACTTCAAGACTATGTGTTAAACGTGTATGAACAAAATCTGTTTTAGAAAGTGGAACAACTTGAGTCTTATCTTGTAAACTTCTGAAAGAATCTGAAAAAATTATTCGATCGTAGTCTACTTCAAATCCCAAACGCGTTTCGTCTTGATCTTTTCTTAATCTTAAAGATGTATCTCCACTTCTTTTTAATGACAGTAGTTGTTCCCAGTTCATTTCTATAATTTTACTCATGCAATATAGTGGTTTTTGATAAAAAAATAGAAGAATAAACTTGACAAAAAAAGGGTTGCCAATATTGACAAACCCTTTTATAAAAACATACTTTTTAAAGTGATTTATGAAATCTCTACATTCTCTTTAATCCAGTCTATACAACTATCGAAATCTTCAAATATTTTTTCTTCACCAATAAAATCTGGAATGATATCAATTCGTTCCATCATATATCTTGGTTGTTTTAATAAACCAACAAATAGAGTGTCAATATCCTTGCTTTTTAAATCTTGTAACATATCTTCCATCGCATACAATCCAGTCTGATCCATATACTGCATTCTATCCAATCTCATAATAACGAAATGCGCAGAATCTGGAATCTGTAATGTTAATTGCTGAAAGTTACTTGTTGAACCAAAAAATAAAGGCCCTTTAATATGCTTCACAAAAACCTCTTCTTTAAAGTTTTTTGGAAATCCTATTTCGTCTGCCCATGCTTCTTCTTTTTTTAACGATTTGACATCACTACGTTCTCCTGTTAAATCACCAATTTTCTTCATGAACATAAGAGAAGCTATTACCAGACCAATACCTACTGCATATACCAAGTTCCAAAAAGAAGATAGTACTAGTACTACAAGCATAATCATAACCTCTGAGCTCAATTTTAATGGCCCCAACTTTATATCTTTTGGCAAACTAGGAATTGCCTTTAAACCTTTATAATCCATTACACCTATACCTACAGTAATTAAAATTCCTGCTAAAACTGCTGCTGGGATTTTTGAAGCGAGTGGAGCTAATGCTAGTAGAATAATAAATAACATTACACCTGCAATCATCCCTGATAATTTGGTTTTTCCTCCAGAATTAATATTTACAACTGTACGGATTGTTGCACCCGCTCCTGGAATACCTCCAAAAACGGCAGCAATACTATTCCCAATACCCTGACCTACTAATTCTTTATTTGGTTTATGCTTCGTTTTAGTCATATTATCAGCAACAACACTTGTTAAAAGCGAATCAATCGCTCCCAATAATGCTAGTGTCAATGCTGTAAAAATATAAGGAGTAATATTACTCAACTTAAAACCTGTAAAAATTTCGAGATTCGGAACTGGTAATCCACTAGGAATTTCTTCAATTGGTCTATAGTTTAATCCAAATCCAATGGCAATGCCTGAAACAACAATTAGAGCAACTAAAGTGCTTGGAATTGCTGTAGTGATTCGCTTAAATCCATAAATTATAAAAATTGTTGCAAATGCTAATATCAATTCTAACCAATTAATATTTTTTAATGCTCTAGGCATTACTTTTATTGATCCTAAAACTCCTGAAGCTTCTTTTGTGGCTAATGTCTGTGATTCTTTTAATATATCTGCTTGTGAAATTTTTTCGGCTCTGTTAATGGTTTCTCTAAAATCTTCAAGAACCAATATACCTTCTCCTGCTTCTTCTTTTAAAATATTTTCAAGAATAAGTTCCTCTGCTTGAGGCTTAAATTGTTCTACAAAGTTCATATCTTCTTTAGGATAATAGCCTAAAGAGGGTAGTATTTGTGTAATGAGTATTATAACACCAATTGCAGTCATAAAACCCGAAACTACAGGGTATGGTATAAATCGAATGTATTGTCCTATCCCTAGAAAACCTAATACAATTTGCATCAATCCTGCGAGTAGGAATACAGTTAAAATAATTGGCATTGCTTTCTCTACACTACCATCATTTGCAACAATAATAGCGGCAATAACGACCATACTTACAGCTGTCATTGGAGCTGTAGGTCCAGAAATTTGTGTACTTGTACCTCCAAAAAGAGCTGCAAAAAAACTAATAAAAATAGCTCCATAAAGGCCTGCGCTAGGACCTAATCCTGATGAGACACCAAATGCAAGCGCTAGTGGTAATGCAACAATTCCAGCGGTAATACCACCAAATGCATCTCCTTTTATATTTGAAAAAAAATTCTTCATAATTTTAAATTTGTTGTGAATTTTATAGCTTTAATTAATATGAGACTATAAAAAATTGAAATGAATTAAAAAAGTAAAAGACTGATTTTAAAAGAATAAATAATCAGGAGGTGGAAAAACTAAGTTTAAATGAGGCTTTACATATTTTTTAAATACATAGAAGGCTCTCTTTTTTTTTTGAATTAAAATAAGTGTCTGAACTTTTAAAGCGCTTTCAAAAAAAAATGATTCTATCTCACTATTCTTTTTATTTCCTTTTTCCTCACTTTCTTCTGTAAACTCATTAAAAAAAGAAATATCTATACTGCTATCAATCACAATAATTGCTGTTGGTGAAATGACTATTCCCAAAAATAAAAACAATAGTAGTGTAGAAATAGATTTTTTTAACAATTTCTTTTTTTTACAAATATATAATATATCCATGATTTTTAATAATTTTTTAAAAGATCAAATTATACTGCTATATTTTATTATAACAACTTTTTTAACTACTATTTTTAAAGTGTAAAATTATTATTATAGTAATAGTCTGTTAACGTTAAATTTACATTAGTATCAGTTATTTGCAAAGACAAAAACTAATACTTTTATGAAACTAAAAAACATACTTCTTGTATGCTTTATATTTACATTTATCATTGTAAACGCGCAAGAAACAAACGCACCTAAATTTGGAAAAGGATTATTTAATCTAGTAGGAAAAGATAGTACTTTTACTATGAAAATAGGGGCTAGAATGCAATTTCTAAGTGTCAATTCATGGGATATTGAAGAAGGCGATTTAACCAATCCAGAATCAAATTTCCTTGTACGTCGTGCTCGTTTAAAGTTTGACGGATTTGCTTTTTCACCTAAGTTAAAATACAAAATCGAACTAGGATTGTCGAATAGAGATATTTCTGGAGCTTCTGAATTTACAAGTAATGCTCCTAGATATATTCTTGATGCTGTTGTAAAATGGAATTTTCATGAAAATTTTGAATTGTGGTTTGGTCAGACTAAATTACCTGGAAACAGAGAACGTGTAGTATCTTCAGGAAACTTACAACAAGTTGATCGTTCTCTTTTAAATAGTCGTTTCAATATTGATAGAGATGTAGGCATTCAATTAAGACATCATTTTAATTTGTCAGAAAAATTTATCGTAAAAGAAATTTTCTCTATTGCTCAAGGTGAAGGTAGAAATATTACTACAGGAAATATCGGTGGACATCAATATACGGGAAGATTAGAATTTCTTCCTTTTGGAAACTTTGCGAGTAAAGGAGATTATTCTGGAAGTGATTTAAATCGTGAAAAAAATGCGAAACTGGCCATTGGAGTTACTTATGATCATAACAATAATGCTGTAAAAAATAGAAGTAATCAAGGGTCTTACATGGTAACGGATGACGGTTTCTATGAAACAAATATCAATACTGTTTTTATTGATGCAATGTTTAAATATCAAGGATTTTCTTTAATGGCGGAATATGCTGATAGAGATGCTAAAGATCCTTTTGCTAAAAACTCAGATGGAACTTTAACTGGTGACGAAGTTCAAGTAGGAAATGGATTAAATTTACAAGCTGGATATTTACTTGCAAAGGACTGGGAAATTTCAGGAAGATATACCAACATTGAATTGAATAAAAGTGTTACAGGTAAAAATCCTGAGGATCAGTATACGTTGGGTGTTTCTAAATATATTGCTGGTCATAAATTAAAGATTCAATCTGATATTAGTTATATGTCTAAGGACGAAAGTAATAATGGTTTAATGTATAGACTACAGTTTGACATACACTTTTAAGAAATCATAACATTCAGGTAACATTTAACTAATAATTACAAATTATTTTTACAACACATTAAAACAATAAAAAATGGATAATATTTACTTATTAATGATTGTCGCTCTTGCGATACTTGCTATTGCTGATTTAGTGGTAGGTGTCAGTAATGATGCAGTAAACTTTTTAAATTCTGCTGTAGGTTCTAAAGCAATTTCTTTCAGAACCATAATGATTGTAGCAAGTATTGGTATTGCTTGTGGAGCTATTTTTTCTAGCGGAATGATGGAAGTAGCAAGGAAGGGTATTTTTAATCCTGGCATGTTTATGTTTAGTGATATCATGATCATCTTTATGGCGGTTATGATTACCGACATTCTTTTATTGGATTTTTTCAATACGCTTGGTATGCCTACTTCAACTACAGTTTCTATTGTATTTGAATTATTGGGTGCTGCTGTTGCTGTTGCATTGATTAAAATTGGTGCTGATGGTGGGAGTTTTTCTGAAGTAACTAATTATATTAATACAGCTAAAGCAACACAAATTATTTTTGGAATATTACTTTCTGTAGTAGTTGCATTTTCAGTCGGTGCTTTTGTTCAATATATTTCTCGTTTGTTATTATCTTTTAATTTTGAAAAGAAAGCAAAATGGGTTGGAGCATTGTTTGGTGGTGTTGCATTAACATCAATGGTATACTTCATATTAATGAAGGGAATTAAAGGTGCAGATATTGCAAAACAAAGTTTTGATTTTATAGGAGGAGCCACTATTAAAGATTTCCTTGAAGATAATGTGTTTTCTATTGTTGCAGTGAGTTTTGTGATATGGTCAGTATTGTCCTATGTATTTATTAATTTCTTCAAAATTAATATTTACAAACTTATAATTATTGTAGGAACATTTGCATTGGCATTGGCATTTGCAGGAAATGATTTGGTAAACTTTATTGGAGTTCCTATCGCTGCTTGGCAATCATATGAGGCTTGGGTCGGAAGTGGAATTCCAGCAACGGAATTTGCAATGGATGTTTTAGGTAAAAAAGTACCAACGCCAACCCTGTTATTATTTATTGCAGGAATGATCATGGTATTGACATTATGGTTTTCTAGTAAATCTCGAGGTGTTTTAAAAACATCTTTAGATTTATCAAGTCAAGGTGAAACTCAAGAACGTTTCCAACCAAATTTCTTGTCTAGAGGATTGGTAAGAGGTGCAATGTTACTCTCTAAATATATTTCTTATGTATTGCCGTCTTCAGCAAAAAATAAAATTGAGGAACAGTTTGAAAAACCTATAATTGAACTAGCGCAAGGTAAAACTCATGAATTACCAGCATTTGATATGGTTCGTGCAGCTGTAAACTTAATGGTTGCTGGAATTTTAATTTCTATTGCTACTTCATATAAATTACCATTATCTACAACATATGTAACATTTATGGTTGCTATGGGTACATCGCTTGCTGATAGAGCATGGGGAAGTGAGAGTGCAGTATATCGAGTTGCTGGAGTATTAAATGTCATTGGCGGATGGTTTGGAACAGCCATTACGGCATTTATTGCTGCAGGAGTTGCTGCTTATCTAATTCATTTAGGAGGTGCTTCTATGATTGCTGTATTGTTGTTTTTAGCCGTGTTATTATTGGTTAGAAATTCAATAAAGCATGTTAAATCATCAAAAGAAACAAAAGCAGAAGATACTTTATATAGAACTGAGAGTAAATCAGTCCAAGGTGTGATTAAGGAAAGTGCATCTAATATTTCTAAAGCGTTAAAAAGAGTTAGTAAAATAAATGAAAGTGCTATAAATGGTTTAATAAACCAAGATTTACCTACCTTAAAGAAAACTAGAAAAACAGTTGTAAAATTAGAAGATGAAATTGAAGATTTACAAAATAATATTTTCTACTTCATTAAAAATCTAGATGAGACATCTGTAAGGGCAAGTACTTTTTATATTGATGTAATCGGTGATATTCAAGATATTGCTCAGTCAGTTGGATTTATTTCTAAGGTGAGTCATAAACATATTAATAATAATCATAAAGCATTAAATAAAAATCAAGCTAAAGAGTTAAAAGAAATTAGTGTAAAATTAAATGAGGTGCTTACTAAAACAAGTGCTGTGTTTGACCTACAAGCTTTTAATCAGATTTCATCTTTATTAGAAGAAAAACAAGCACTGCTTAAAGATGTTTCTAAATATGCACAAATCCAAGTTGAGCGAACTAGAACTACAGAATCAAGTCCTAAAAACACTACATTATACTTTAGTATATTATTAGAAACAGAAGATTTAATAAAAGCAACTATGAATTTATTGGAAGCACATGCTTCAAGAGAATAGTAATTCTTTATTATAAAAAAAGGCGCTAATTAGCGCCTTTTTTTATGCTTTAATACTCTAGTTCTTTTTACTTCCCGAGAATTGTTGAGACTTATTCTTAAACAGTACATTGAAAGTTGTAAAACTTCCGTATATACGCGTAATATATTGTTGTAAATCCACTTTATCCTGATCGTCTAGATTACTTGAGTTTATTTTCTGCTCCATCACTCTTATTCGATCTCTTACCATTACGATCTTATGAAAGAAAGTGCCAATTGGAATTTCTTTACTTTGAAGATTGGTGTCTTTGGGCTCTAGAATAAGGTTGCCTCCTTTCCATTTATCAGCGATAGGAACAATTTCTGAAGCGTCGCTCCATTTTTTTAAGATACTTCTTAATGTACTTTCCACTTCATAAAAACTCACTGTATCTACTTCATCTTCTACTGCGTCAATTACTTCTATATCACTGTCAATATCGATGGTTTCTAGTCCTGCTTCTATAAAAGTTACCCAATAATGTATGGCAGTGACATTGGTCACAACTCCTAATCCATATTCTGCATGTTTTATTCTTGATCCTATTCCTAGTATTTTCATGATTCTTAAATTTTAATAGTCAAATATAATAGTTCCTGATAAATAAAAAACCTCAACAAATTTTAATTTGCTGAGGTTTTAAAAACTTTGGGATTAAATAAATCTAAGACCCACACATTTCACAATCGTCTGGATTGTTCTGTGATGCGATCAACATTTCTTTTAATTCTTCTGGAGTCAATGGTTTTTCTTCATCTTTCTTTTTAGAAAGTGTAAACTGTGTTGCATTTACTGCCGCTTTTGTTCTTAGATAATACATTCCTGTTTTTAAACCACTTTTCCATGCGTAGAAATGCATTGAAGTTAATTTCGCGTAATCTGGATCTTGCATAAACAAGTTCATCGATTGAGATTGATCAATAAAATATCCTCTCTGACGTGCCATATCAATAATGTCTTTCATACTCAATTCCCAAACTGTCTTATACAGTTCTTTCAGGTCTTGAGGGATTTCTTCGATATGTTGGATAGAACCATTAGCGCGCATGATACTTTCTTTCATGTCATTATCCCATAGATTCAATTCTACTAAATCTTCTAATAGATGCTTGTTTACAACAATAAATTCTCCTGATAATACTCTACGCGTATAAATGTTAGATGTATATGGTTCAAACGCTTCGTTGTTTCCAAGAATCTGTGAGGTAGAAGCCGTTGGCATTGGTGCAACCAATAATGAATTTCTTACACCGTGTTTCATTACTTGCTTACGTAGTTTCTTCCAATCCCATCGTCCGCTTAAATCATCTTCTGAGACATTCCACATATTAAATTGGAATTCTCCTTCACTCATTGGTGAACCTTTAAATGTTGAATATGGCTCTTTTGCTTTTGCGATTTCCATTGAAGAAGTAACAGCGGCAAAATACAATGTTTCGAATATCTCTTGATTCAATTGCTTCGCTTCATCAGAAGTAAATGGTAATCGCAATTGAATAAATGCATCTGCCAATCCTTGAATCCCAAGTCCTACTGGTCTGTGACGGAAATTAGAGTTTTGAGCTTCAATTACTGGATAATAATTTCTATCGATAACTGTATCTAGATTACGTGTAACTTTTTTGGTTACATCAAATAGTTTTTTGTGATTGAAATATTTCTTTCCTTCTTTATCTTCACTTACAAACATTGATACTGCAATAGATGCTAAGTTACATACTGCAACTTCGTCTTTGGCAGTGTATTCCATAATCTCTGTACAAAGATTGGAAGAACGAATTGTTCCAAGATTTTTCTGGTTGGACTTACGATTTGCCGCATCTTTATACAACATATAAGGATTTCCTGTCTCAATCTGCGCTTCTAAGATTTTTTCCCACAATTCACGTGCCTTTATCTTTTTACGCCCTTTGCCTACTTGCTCATAGCCTTCATACAATTTTTCAAACTCGTCTCCGTAGGTGTCAAATAAATGAGGGCATTCGTTTGGACACATCAATGTCCATTCACCATCTTCTTGTACACGTTTCATGAATAAATCAGGAATCCACATTGCATAAAATAAATCACGCGCTCTCATTTCTTCTTTTCCTGTATTTTTTCTTAAATCTAAAAATTCAAATACATCTGCATGCCATGGTTCAATATACATGGCAAATGATCCTTTACGCTTTCCTCCTCCTTGATCTACATATCTTGCAGTATCATTATATACTTTCAACATTGGTACAATACCGTTAGAAGTACCATTAGTCCCTCTTATATAAGATCCTGTTGCTCGTACATTATGAATAGACAATCCTATTCCACCAGCAGATTGTGAAATTTTAGCCGTTTGTTTTAAAGTGTCATAAATTCCGTCAATACTATCGTCTTGCATTTGAAGTAAAAAACAAGAAGACATTTGAGGTTTAGGTGTTCCAGCATTAAATAATGTAGGTGTAGCATGTGTAAAGAATTTTTTACTCATCAACTCATATGTTGCAATCGCCTCATCAAGATCATTCCCATGAATACCTACAGCAACACGCATCAACATATGTTGTGGACGCTCTGCAATTTCTCCATTTAATTTTAATAAATAAGAACGCTCTAATGTTTTAAAACCAAAATAATCGTAATTAAAATCACGATTATAAATAATTGTAGAATCCAACTTAGCAGCATTGTCCATAATTACTTTGTAAGTATCATCTGCAATTAATGGTGCTTTTTTTTCAGTTCTTGGATTTACATATTCATACAAATCCGTGACAACCTCTGAAAATGTTTTTTTGGTATTCTTATGTAAATTAGAAACAGCAACTCTTGCAGCAAGTTTTGCATAATCAGGATGTTGAACAGTCATTGTTGCAGCAGTTTCAGCAGCAAGGTTGTCCAATTCTGACGTTGTAACTCCATCATATAAACCTTCAATTACTCTCATGGCGACTTTAGTAGGTTCTACTATTTTATTTAATCCATAACACATTTTACGAATTCTTGCCGTGATTTTATCGAACATCACTGGTTCTTTTCTGCCGTCTCTTTTTACTACAAACATACTTTTAATAGTTTTTTGGTTAGCCTTTTAAAATTTCTAGAATTCTAGAATTTGGTTTAGGTTATTGTTTTATTACCGTTTGAATTAAAAAGTCAAACAGATGTAATTTTTGAAAGTTTCCAAAAAATATGGAAACAAAATATTGGTCACTTTTCAATTAAAAAAGTGCCATTTTATGGGGGTTTTTTTAAAAATCAGCGTCAAAAGAAATGCTTCCTGTTCCTCCGGATTTAACACCTGCTTTCTGATATTCAGAAACTCTTTTTTCAAAGAAGTTTGTTTTTCCTTCCAATGAAATCATTTCCATAAAATCAAAAGGATTGGTAGAATTATATACCTTTTCACATCCAAACTCTTGTAACAATCTATCTGTGACAAATTCTAAATATTGTGTCATCAACTTAGCATTCATTCCTATCAAACTTACTGGTAATGATTCTGTAATAAATCCTCTTTCTATATCTAAAGCATCGGTTAAAATTTTTGTAATTCTTTCCTTTGGCACTTTATTTACCATATGATTATTATGGAGGTGCACTGCAAAGTCACAATGTAAACCTTCATCTCTTGAAATTAATTCATTTGAGAATGCTAATCCTGGAAGTAATCCTCTTTTTTTCATCCAAAAGATTGAGCAAAAACTTCCTGAAAAGAAAATACCTTCAACTGCTGCAAATGCTATTAATCTCTCAGCAAAACTATCGCTATCTATCCATTTCAATGCCCATTCAGCCTTTTCTTTAATAGCCGGAAACACTTCAATAGCCCTAAATAATTCATCCTTTTCTGCTTCGTTCTTCACATAAGTGTCAATCAATAATGAATATACCTCTGAATGTACATTCTCCATCATAATTTGAAATCCATAAAAGAATTTTGCTTCTGAATATTGCACTTCATTCACAAAGTTTTCAGCAAGGTTTTCATTTACAATTCCATCACTCGCCGCAAAAAATGCAAGAACATGTTTTATAAAATAACGTTCATCATCAGTCAATTTATGCTCCCAGTCTTTAATGTCTGGCTCCAAATCTATTTCTTCTGCAGTCCAGATCATTGCCTGTTGCTTTTTATACCAATCCCAAATATCGTGATGTTGAATTGGAAAAATCACAAATCTGTTTTTGTTTTCTTGTAAAATAGGTTCTATTTGTGACATTTTTAAATGGTGCTTTTCTAAAGGTTGATTGATCCGATTAATTCTTCTTATCGTGAAAAACAAATATTCAACTTTTTGATTAGAAATGAAAGTCATACTTATTCACAATCGTAGGGGAGTTTTTAACAAAACTGTATAAATTCAATTAATTTTAAAAATTAAAAAACAGCATAAAAGTCTAATTATAAGCAGCTTATAATTAATAAAAATTCTTGAGTAGTTGAGTTTGTTGCGTTTAAAGTAAAACGTCAGATTGTCAATTTTCTTTTAAAGAAAATTTAAAAAAATTAAAAATTTTATTTTTTTATGGAAGCTTGTTATTGTTTTTAGCCTTTTGAAATTCTTGAGCTACTTTTTCTAATTCTGCATACCAATTTTCTCCAAATTTTCTCACCAATGCTTGTTTCACAAATTTATAGACTGGAACTTGTAATTCTTTTCCCAATGAACAGGCGTCATCGCATATTTCCCATTTATGATAATTTACAGCAGAAAACTCGCTATAATCTTGGACTCTTATTGGATATAAATGGCAAGAAACTGGTTTTTTCCAGTCTATTTCTCCTTGATTATATGCTTCCTCAATACCACAAAGAGCTACTTTTTTTTCATCATAAATTACATAAGCACAATCTTTTCCTTCGACAAGAGTCGTTTCATATTCACCTTCTTCATTGGTTGTATATAATCCTTGTTCTTCGATTGCTTTAATTCCTTGTTTTGTTAAAAAAGGTTTTACATTATTATATATACTTTCTAATATCGGTAATTCTTCTTTACTTAAAGGCGCTCCTGCATCTCCATCAATACAACACGCTCCTTTACATGCACTCAAATTACATACAAACTCCTTCTCTATTATATCTTCAGATATAATGGTTTTTCCTAATTGAATCATGTTGTAAAAATAGTCTTTTTAATTTCAGAATTTTATAATTTAATAACTTTAAAGTAAAGTTTGTTTATTAATTTTGCTGAAAAATAAAAAGGAATGAATTTTAACTTTAAAGAGGTTTTTACTGCATTTATGATCTTATTTGCAGTAATTGATATTATTGGAAATATCCCAATAGTTATTGATTTACGTAAAAAATCAGGGCATATCCAATCTGGAAAAGCATCCATAATTTCTGGTTTTATAATGATCGCATTTTTATTTGTAGGGCAGAGTTTATTGTCTCTTATAGGTATTGATGTCAACTCATTTGCAGTTGCAGGTTCGTTTATTTTGTTTTTTATTGCATTAGAAATGATTCTTGGAATAACTTTATATAAAGATACTGGAGGTGATGCTATAACTGCTTCTGTATTTCCTCTTGCCTTTCCATTAATAGCAGGACCTGGAAGTTTAACAACATTGCTTTCTTTACGTGCAGAATTTTATATTGAAAATATTATCATTGCAGTGTTTTTGAATGTTACTTTGATTTATTTGGTGTTAAAAACATCGTCCAGAATAGAGCGAATTTTAGGCCCAAATGGAATCCAAATTATTCGAAAAGTTTTTGGAGTAATATTACTTGCTATTTCCGTGAAATTATTTACTGCCAATATTAAGTTGTTATTTTAAATGGTGAAATTTGACGCATTGATAATAGGAGGTGGAGTTGCTGGAATACAATGCGCTTTAGTTCTTGGATCTGCGAAACAAAAACCATTTGCAATAGATAAAAATATTGGAATTATTGCACATCAGAAAAGTTCTCATTTACAGAATGCACTTTTCAATAATGTATTTGGTTTAGAGCCTGGAACCAAAGGAAAAGATTTATTAGTTTCGGGGAAAAAACAACTTTCTGATCTGTATCCTCACATATTTCAAATAGATGATCAAAAGGTAATTTCCATTCAAGAACAAGATTCTAATTATCAGATTACTACCAATAAAAATATCTTTTATTCTAAAATAGTCGTAGTGGCATTAAATTATTCCAAACCTTTTTCAATACAAGGGTTAGAGAGTTACATTGAACCGCACATTCGAGCCAATCCTATGAAAGATCGGATTCAATTACGGAATTCCGATCATTTAATTAAAGAAAGACTATATGTATGCGGAACAATTGCAGGATGGCGAAGTCAGTTCTCTATTGCTGCAGGAAGTGGCGCAAGTGTTGCTACTGATATTCTCACACTCTGGAATGATGCTATTTCTACTAAAATTCACGATAAATTATAAACAAAAAACTCAACGAAATACGTTGAGTTTTTTTATTTCTGTCTAAAAAATAAGATCTATTCTACCGTTACAGCTTTCGCTAAATTTCTAGGTTGATCTACATTTTTTTCTAACATCACTGCAATGTGATATGATAATAATTGAAATGGTATTGTAGTTAACAATGGAGTTAGTGCTTCTTCAGTTTCTGGAATTTCAATCACATGATCAGCAATTCTCTTTACCTCTATATCGCCTTCAGTAACTATAGCAATAATTTTTCCACTACGTGCTTTAATTTCTTGAATATTACTTACTACTTTTTCATAATGCCCCTTGTTGGTCGCAATTACAAAAATTGGCATGTTTTCATCAATCAATGCTATAGGTCCGTGTTTCATTTCTGCTGCAGGATAACCTTCTGCATGAATATAAGAAATCTCTTTTAATTTTAAAGCGCCTTCTAATGCTACAGGAAAATTAAAACCTCTTCCTAAATATAAACAATTTTTAGCGTCTTTATAAACTGCTGCAATTTCTTTTACCTTTTCATCAATTTGCAATAACTTCTCAACTTTTTCAGGTATTAATTGCATTCTCTGTAAATAGGTGTGAAAAACTGTTTTTGATAAAGTTCCTTTTGCTTGACCTAACTTTAATGCAATTAAAGAGAGAACTGTAATCTGTGTTGTAAACGCTTTCGTAGATGCTACTCCTATTTCTGGTCCTGCATGCGTATACGCTCCTGCATGTGTTTCTCTAGCTATCGATGAACCTACTACATTACATACTCCAAAAACAAATGCTCCGCTTGATTTTGCCAATTTAATAGCAGCAAGAGTATCCGCAGTTTCTCCGGATTGAGAAATCGCAATCACAATATCGTTGGGTCTTATAATTGGGTTTCTATATCTAAATTCTGATGCATATTCTACCTCAACAGGAATACGAGCCATATCTTCAAAAAGGTATTCTCCAACTAAACCTGCATGCCATGATGTTCCACAAGCTACAATAATAATTCTTTCAGCATTTAAGAATTTCTGAAGATTATCATCAACTCCTGACATACGAATGATTCCTTGATCAGCAAGCATTCTTCCTCTATATGTATCTGTAATTGCTTTTGGTTGCTCGTGGATTTCTTTCAACATAAAGTGATCGTAACCACCCTTTTCTATCTGCTCCAAACTCATTTGAAGTTCTTGAATTGTAGGATCTACTACTTTATCATTATTTATTTGACGTACACGAACCTCTCTTCCTAATTTTATAATTGCTAATTCGCCATCTTCTAAATAAATAGCATCTTTTGTATATTCTATAAAAGGAGAAGCATCTGAAGCTACAAAAAACTCTTTGTAATCGTTTCCTACACCAATAGCAATAGGACTTCCTAAGCGTGCAACTACAATTTCATTTGGTTTTGTTTTATCAAAAACTGCGATTGCATAAGCACCAGTGACATTTGTTAAAGCAATTTGTACTGCTTTTCCTAATTTACATTTTTCATTCTTTTTTACTTCTTCAATAAGATTAATAAGAACCTCCGTATCTGTATCGCTATTGAACTTATAACCACGATTGATAAGTTCTTTTTTAATAGTATCATAGTTTTCTATAATACCGTTGTGAACAATAACTAAGTCTCCAGATTGAGAAAAATGAGGGTGAGAGTTTGTATCATTTGGTACACCATGAGTTGCCCATCTTGTATGACCTATTCCTATATTTCCTTTTTTTCTTTTTGAATCAGTTTCAGTAACTTCTTCTAGATCTGAAACTTTACCTTTTGTTTTAGAAAGATTCATAGACTTCCCATCATACATCATTATTCCTGCACTATCATATCCACGATATTCCAATCGTTTTAATCCATTCATTACTATTGGATACGCATCTCTAAAGCCTATATAACCCGTTATTCCACACATATGATGTTGACTTAATTAATTTCCGAATAAATAATTTCCAATTTACTTCTTTTATCAATATCTGTAGTTGTATTTCCATGAACTACAACCCCTTTAATTGTCCAACTTAAATCACTTACACTTTCATCTCCAACAATTGTTGGAAAATCTGAAGTATTAAAAACTTTTAAACCTAATTTCGTTGGCTCTAAAGGATCATCAAGTTTTAAAACATTGGATATATAATCTGTAATATTAATCTTGTATCTCCAAGGATTTCCTGTTTCGTCATTTTCTAATAATCCATCATATGTTGCTGTTTCAGTCAACGCATCAGTTAATTGTGTGTTGTCTTGATAATTATATAAAAACAATCTTTCTGGTAGTAAGGACAAATCAGAACTTTGATCTATATAGAAAATTAAATTTGCTTGATTAATCAACCAATTGTTATTTCGAATTTCTTCAATATTTTCATTTGCAAATACATCTATTAATGCCATTGAGCCTGAGGCTCCTTGTATATATAATTTTTCATCGCCTAATAAGGTATTAGGATTCGTAATAAAAGGCTCTGCATTGGATGAAGAATAATCTCGATTATAAAGTGTTGATGTTATTCCATTATTGGAAGATACACCGCTAAAACTAAACTCTAAAGTCTGTTTCGTTTTAACTGCGTCAACAGTATTGGTATAATAAATTGACATCGTAGCAGTACTTAAATCTAAAGATGTGATAGATGCTTCTGGATCTGAGGCTGGAGTTGCTTGAATCAACAACCCTCTAAAAAAATCAATAAACGCTGTTTTAGATTGAAATGCTGATGAATTGAATAAAAAGTTATTTGTAAAAAACTCTTTATCCAATGGTATTTGAATAAAAGGCAATGCTCCAGGCATTTTTATTGTGTCTCTATCTGCCAGCAATGGTCTTTCTATATATGCAACCGTATCTTTTTCGTTTGGCTTAAATAATCCTGTATATAATGCCGTAGGATTAAAATCATAAGATTGATCTGAATAGTAATCCAATTCTTCTGAGGGATCAGAGGGATTTAACGTGTTCAAGTAAGTTTCCACTTCATATACACTCAAGTTATACGCGACATCTTTATTTCCAAATACTGAATCTAAAACAAACTTTGGAGAACCATTATCATTATCGTCTGCTTGACGAGTTGCATGGTAAGGAATTGAAACAAGAACACTATCTATCGATGGACTGTCTCCAAATCCTGAAAAAAGAGCATCTTCAAATGTTAATTGAGAAACTATAGAAGCTTCTATCTGTCCAAAATCTTCATTTTTATAAACTCCTAAAAGATATTGACCTAGCATATTAGCCTTTACATTATCAATATTATGATTATATGAAATTATTTCTGAACTATATGAATTTGTCTCAAAAGCACCATTATCAACTAGATTAACACCCACTCCTTCTATATCCGATTCACAAGAAATGATTCCTATTAATAAAACAAATGACACTTGTTTTATAATTTTTACAACTTTTGTTGTCATAAATTTTAGTGATTTAATTTTCTTCTGGTAATACTTCTGTTTGATAAAAATTCAAGTAAGCATCTTCTAAATTATCTAAAGATTGATAATCAAGCACTGGAATATTTAATGATTTCGCATAAGAAATTAATTCCTCGCTATTGTCTTCACTTCCAGATATTACAGCGTCTGAATTTTCAATTGCAATTTTAAGTAGGTTGTTGTGATTTGGTTCTTTTAAAGAATCAATTTTTTCAAGGTCTATATTGTCAAAAGAAATTTTCTTAACCAACTCTTTATTCAACGTTCCTTCAAAACCGTTATTGTAAATTGAAGTAACAATTTTACTGTTTGAAAACAGCGCATCGTCTTTATAATATTCTTTAAGATAAAGTGGCAATAAAGCAGCCATCCATCCATGAACGTGTATAATGTCTGGAGCCCAGTTCAATTTTTTTACTGTTTCAATAACTCCTTTTATAAAAAATATAATTCTTTCATCGTTATCAGTAAACAACTCTCCTTTTTCATCTTTAATGGTGGCTTTACGCTTAAAATATTCATCATTATCAATAAAGTAAACTTGCATTCTTTCCTTTGGAATAGAAGCAACTTTAATAATTAACGGCATATCTACATCGTTAATTATCAAGTTCATTCCTGACAGTCTAATTACTTCATGTAATTGATGTCTTCTTTCATTAATAACACCAAAACGTGGCATAAAAATTCTAGTCTGTCCGCCTTTTCCATGAACCATCCTTGCAATATCAAATGAGGATCTAGCTAGTTCTGTTTCTGGTAAGTAAGGAACTACCTCAGAAGACACATATAATATTCTTTTATCTTTCATTAACTTCTTAAAATTAATTTTGTGCAAAATTACGAAAATTTATGCAATTTTTGACTGTAAAAGAGTAAGTTTGCGGTGTTTTAACAGTAATTAACAATGCTTAATGTTGATTTTTGAAAAAATAAAAGATCTACAACAATCTTTATCTTTAGCCTATTCTAATAAAAGAATTGGGTTTGTTCCTACTATGGGTGCCTTACATCAAGGTCATCTTTCATTAATTAATCAAGCTAAAAAAAACAATGATATTGTCGTTGTAAGTATCTTTGTAAATCCTACACAGTTTGACAATACAGAGGATTTAAAAAAATATCCAAGAACGCTTGAAGCAGATTTTAAACTGCTTAAAACTATCAACTGTGATGTTGTTTTCACACCAATTGCTAATGATATATATAATCAAAAAATTCAATCGGAATCTTTCAATTTTGATGGACTAGAACATCAAATGGAAGGAAAGTTTCGAAATGGTCATTTCGATGGAGTTGGAACTATTGTAAAAAGATTGTTTGAAATTGTAAAGCCGACCAACGCTTATTTTGGCGAAAAAGATTTTCAACAGTTACAAATCATTCGTAAACTAGTCGAGAAACATGAAATTCCAGTACATATTGAAGGTTGCGAAATTTATAGAGAAATCGATGGACTCGCAATGAGTTCTCGGAATGCTAGATTGACAGAAAAAAATCGTGATGCTGCACCATTTATTTATAAAACTTTAAAAAAAGCAAAAAAGAAATTTGCTAAGAAAAACACCTATAAAGTTTATAAATGGGTTGAGAAAAAATTTAAAGAACATCCCTTATTAAAATTGGAGTATTTTGAAATCGCTGATGAAGAAACTTTACAGACTATCTCAGAAAAAAGCATAGAAAAAAACTATCGTGCTTTCATTGCGGTTTTTGCAGGTAAAATTCGATTGATAGATAATATCAGATTATAAATTACTTCTTTAAAAAAATAACTTAATTTTGTACTATGAAAATTACTGTCGTAAAATCTAAAATTCATCGCGTAAAAGTTACAGGAGCTGACTTAAATTACATTGGTAGTATTACTATTGATGAAGATTTAATGGATGCTGCTAATATTATTGAAGGTGAAAAAATCCAAATTGTAAATAATAATAATGGTGAGCGTCTAGAAACCTATGTAATTCCTGGCGAACGTAAAAAAGGAGAAATTATTCTTAATGGAGCCGCTTCTAGAAGAGTTGCTGTTGGAGATGTTGTTATTCTTTTCACATATGCTATTATGGATTTTGAAGCAGCTAAGACTTTCAAGCCATGGATTGTTTTTCCAAATGAAGAAACCAATTTATTAACTTAATAAATTGAATAAAAAAGTTAAGAAAATACTTATTACTTCACTCCCTATTTTTTTAGGGGTTTTTTTAATTTGGAATTTTCTATCCAAACTTACTCCTGAAGATAAAATCGCAATTATAGATTCTTTTAAAACGGCTAATTATTATTGGGTTTTTTTATCGTTAATTTTCGGAATATTAAGTCACTTATCACGCGCATATCGTTGGAAATTTATGCTAAATCCTTTAGGATATAACCCTAAATTTCCAAATCTTGTAATGACAGTTTTAATCTCTTATTTAGTCAATTTAATTGTTCCTAGAGCTGGAGATGTTGCTAGAGGTACTGCAATTACTAAATATGAAAAAGTGCCATTTGAAAAAGCAATAGGAACTATTATTGCTGAACGAATCGCTGACATTATAATGTTGTTATCAATCGTCGGAATTGCCTTTTTTTTACAAGCGGATTTAATTCGAGATAAATTAATGCCAGAAGGTTCAAATCCTTTAAAATCGATCGGTATTTTAATTGCTTTAGCAATTCTTAGTTTGCTTGGATTCTCTTTTTTAAAAAGGTCTAAAAATACATTTGCAATAAAAATTAAAAACTTTATTAATGGACTACTTGAAGGCATTAAGAGTATTTCCAAAATGAAAAATAAATGGGCGTTTGTTTTTCATACAATTTTTATTTGGGTGATGTATGTATTGATGTTTTATGTAGTTACATTTGCTATACCTGAAACTACCAGTTTATCTTTTGGTGCTATTATTGTCGGATTTGTAATCGGAGGACTTAGTATGGCACTGACCAACGGAGGTTTGGGAACATACCCAGTTTTTGTCGCTGGAGTACTAATTTTATATGGTGTTTCAGAAAATCCTGCCAATGCATTTGGATGGATTATGTGGACAGCACAGACGCTTATGATTCTTATTTTTGGTGGTCTTTCTTTTTTATTCTTACCATTATACAATAAAGAGAAATAATTTCTTTTCTTTGTCTTATGGCTAAAACCAAAACAACTTTTTTTTGTAATAACTGTGGTTCTCAATATGCAAAGTGGATTGGAAAATGCACTTCGTGTAATGAGTGGAATACAATTGCTGAAGAAATCGTTCAAAAAGAAGAAAAAAGAGCATGGAAACAAACAATTTCTACAAAAAAAGTATCAAAAGCACTTAAAATTGCTAATATTGTCCTGAATGAAGAAGATCGAATTCAGACATTGAATAACGAATTTGATAGAGTTCTTGGAGGTGGATTAGTTAAAGGGTCTGTTTTATTATTGGGTGGAGAACCTGGAATCGGAAAATCTACATTGTTATTACAGATTGCCTTATCTATTAATAAAAAGGTTCTTTACGTTTCAGGTGAAGAAAGTCAAAGTCAAATAAAAATGCGTGCAGAAAGGTTGTCTTCAATCAATTCCGACTGTTTAATTCTTACAGAAACTAAAACTCAAAATATTTTTAGAAGTATTGAAGAAATAAATCCTGAAATACTAGTCATAGACTCTATTCAGACATTACATACTGAAAATATTGATGCTTCTCCAGGAACTATTTCGCAGATAAGAGAAACTACTGCAGAACTTATAAAGTTTGCCAAAGAAACAAATACTCCAGTGATTTTAATAGGTCATATTACCAAAGATGGACATATCGCTGGACCAAAGATTCTCGAACATATGGTGGATGTTGTCCTTCAATTTGAAGGAGACAGGAATCATACCTATAGAATTGTAAGAGCACAAAAAAATCGTTTTGGATCGACCTCAGAACTTGGAATTTATGAAATGCAGAGTGTAGGGCTTCGCGAAGTAGATAATCCTTCTGAAATATTAATTTCTCAAAAAGATGAATCTTTAAGTGGAACTGCAATTGCTGCAACTCTGGAAGGAATGCGCCCTTTAATGATAGAGGTACAAGCGCTTGTAAGTACAGCCGTTTATGGAACACCTCAGCGATCTGCAACAGGTTATGATTTAAAACGACTCAATATGTTACTCGCTGTTTTAGAAAAACGTGCTGGATTTAGACTTGGCGCAAAAGATGTGTTTTTAAATATTACTGGTGGCATTAAGGTCGATGATCCTGCAATAGACCTTGCAGTGATTTCTGCAATTTTATCTTCCAATGAAGACGATGCAATTCCAGAAGATTATTGTTTTGCTGCCGAAATAGGATTGGCAGGAGAAATCCGTCCTGTAAACAAAATAGAACAGCGCTTACTAGAAGCAGAAAAACTAGGTTTTAAAAAAGTTTTTGTTTCGAAATTTAATAAATTCAGTAAAAAAAATTATTCGATAAAAATTGTTTTAGTTTCTAAAGTCGAAGAAGTTTTTAACGAATTATTTTCATAAAAAAAACCCGAACAAATTTTGTTCGGGTTTTTTTATGTTTTTATTTTCTTATTTCTTATTTACATCAAGTATATATTTCTCTAAAGCCATTGTCATTGATGGAGTTTCAGGAGTTGGAACCTTTATGTTGCAATCCAGTCCAGCATCTTCTGCAGCTTGTACTGTAGAATTACCGAATACTGCTATTCTAGTATTGTTTTGTTTAAACTCTGGAAAGTTTTTAAATAATGAATGTATTCCTGAAGGGCTGAAGAAAACTAAAATGTCATAGAATACGCTTTCTAAATCTGACAGGTCGCTTACTACTGTTTTATAAAAAACAGCTTTATGCCAATTGATTTTTAAATCATTTAATACTTGAGGAATCAATGGTTTTAACTTGTCTGAACAAGGCAATAAAAACGTTTCGTCTTTATGCTTTTTCACCAGTTTTACTAGTTCAGGAAATGTTTTCTGACCTACATAAATTTTACGTTTTCTATAGACAACATATTTTTGTAAATAGAATGCTATTGCTTCCGATTCGCAGAAGTATTTTAAATTGTCTGACACTTTAAAACGCATTTCATCTGCGATTCTAAAAAAATGATCTACTGCGTTTCTACTAGTGAAAATGATTGCTGTATAATCACTCAAATTAATTTTCTGAATTCTTATGTCTTTGGCAGATTCACCTTCAACATGAATAAATGGTCTAAAATCAATTTTTACTTTTTGTTTGTCTGCTAAATCGAAGTATGGGGAGTTCTCGGTTTTAGGTGCTGGTTGTGAAACCAGAATTGTTTTCACTTTCATATATTGACAGTTTTATCAAGTATTTTAAACACTATTAAAATAGAAGCAATTTCTAATGTGCAAAGGTATAAAATAAAATAAAACAATCGACTTGCAATATAATTTTTGTTGTTTATAAGTATAAAGAGGTATCTGATTATTAATAATATAGATAATATGGCAATCAGCAATTGAAAAAACATTAAATTATACTTTTCGCTATAAAATAATAAAAGAAGAAAAGGTAAAATCAGCAAAAAAATACTAAATAAATAACTCATTTTGACAAATGAGATTTGATTGTGGGTATTTTTTACGTCAAATAGTATTCCCAATCCCTTCCCGATTAAGTATCTTATTAAAAACACAATTGATAGTGTCGAAAATATTTTTAGGAATAAAAAACTACTTTCTTCAACTATTCTTGGTGAATAAAAATATAAAAAAGCATATACTATCAACATACCTATGAGTGTCTGAACAATAAAAAGTACTAAATTAAATCCATTAAAAATCAACTGATTATCTTTTCCGTACTTCAAAAAATATTTTTTAGACACACCGACTAATGACAATAGAAAAAGCCGCTCTTTGTAAATTAATTTCACAAGAACGAGCAATATAAAAATCAGTAAAAAAATAAATGTAATCCAATCATTTTTAAGTGATAGAATCAGAAAATAATTATTCATTCAGCACCAATGTTACTCAAAAGTTAACACAAATTTAGGAATAAAAAACTGTATCTTTGCTCATCAATTAAAATTTATGTCTGATACTTTAGTTATTATTCCTACTTATAACGAAAAGGAAAATGTTGAACTAATTATTCGTGCTGTTTTTTCTCAAAAAAAAACTTTTGATATCTTAATTGTTGATGATAACTCGCCTGACGGAACCTCACATATTGTTCAAAAACTTATCTTAGAATTTCCAGAAAGATTATTTCTCGAAGTAAGAAAAGAAAAAACAGGTCTAGGAGCTGCTTATATTCACGGATTTAAATGGGCCCTAGATAAGGACTATGAATATATAATTGAAATGGACGCTGATTTTTCTCACAATCCGAATGATCTCATACGATTATATGAAGAATGTGAAAAAAATAATACGGATATGGCTGTAGGGTCTCGATATTTAAATGGAGATATCAATGTTGTTAATTGGGATATAAAACGTATTTTACTTTCTTATTTAGCTTCTCAATATGTAAGAATAATTACTAGAATTCCAGTGAAAGATACTACTGCCGGATTCGTGTGCTATAAGAGAAAAGTGTTGGAGGCAATTCATTTGGACAAAATCCAATTTGTCGGTTATGCTTTTCAGATCGAATTAAAATACAAAGCATGGAAAAGAAATTTTAAAATAAAAGAAGTTTCAATTATTTTTACTGATAGAATAAGAGGAAAATCCAAAATGAACGGTTCTATAATTTCTGAAGCCGTATTTGGAGTGTTAAAAATGACTTTAAACGGAATACCTAAATAGATTATTATGCCTAAAACTCTCATTAAAAATGCTAAAATCGTCAATGAAAATTCAATTTTTCATGGAGATGTACTTCTTGATGGAGAATATATAATTGATATTCAAAGTTCAATTAACACTGATTCTGTTGAAGCAACTGTTATAGATGCTAAAGGAAATTATCTTCTTCCAGGAGTTATTGATGATCAAGTTCATTTTCGCGAACCTGGATTAACACATAAAGCAACTATTGAAACGGAAAGTAAAGCTGCTATTGCTGGTGGAATTACTTCTTTTATCGAAATGCCAAATACAGTTCCTCAAGCTACAACTCAAGAATTACTCGAAGACAAGTTTAAAATTGCATCTGAAAGTTCTTATGCCAATTATTCATTTATGATGGGAGGAACCAATGACAATCTTGAAGAATTACTGAAAACAAATCCTAGAAATGTTGCCGCAATAAAACTTTTCTTAGGCTCTTCTACAGGGAATATGCTGGTAGATGATATGGATGTTTTAGAAAAAATATTCTCTTCGACTAAAATGCTTATCGCAACACATTGTGAAGATGAAGCGACCATTAAAAAAAATCTTGCTGAACAAAAAGCCATTTATGGTGATGATATTCCAATTCATTTACATCCAAAAATACGAAGTGAGGAGGCTTGTTATATATCCTCTTCAAATGCTATTGAACTAGCAAAAAAAACAGGAGCGCGTCTACATGTTTTTCACCTTTCTACTGCTAAAGAAACTGAACTATTCCGTAACGATATTCCATTAGAAGAAAAAAAAATTACGGCTGAAGTGTGTATTCATCATCTATGGTTTGATGAATCTGATTATGAAAAGAAAGGCACATTGATTAAGTGGAATCCTGCAGTTAAAACCGCTGCCGATAGAGGTGGATTGTGGGAAGCGCTTCTTGATGATAGAATTGATGTTATTGCAACAGATCATGCTCCTCATACTCTTGAAGAAAAAAACAATGTTTACACAAATGCTCCAAGCGGTGGTCCTTTGGTACAACATGCATTAATGGCAATGTTCAGCAAACATAAAGAAGGCAAAATAACCCTAGAAAAAATGGTTGAGAAAATGTGTCATAATCCTGCCAAACTCTTTAAAATAGAGAAAAGAGGCTTTATAAAAGTTGGTTATTACGCGGATTTAGTGATCGTCGACCCTTCAAGTCCATGGACGGTGCATAAAGACAATCTTTTATATAAATGTGGTTGGTCTCCATTTGAAGGAACAAGTTTTCAATCAAAAATTACACATACATTTGTGAATGGAAGTCTTGTGTACAATCAAGGTGAATTTTCAGATATTAAAAAAGGGAAACGCTTATTATTTGACAGATAAATGAAACAATTATTAACACTCTTTTCTATTCTTATTTTCTTGTCTTGCTGTACAAGTAATACGATTTATAAAAAACCGAAAGACTTGATATCTCAAGAACAAATGGTTGATTTAATTATTGACATGCAACTTGCTGTTGGAGCAAAATCAGTTAAAAATAAGTACGAAAAAAGAAGTAATTACATGCCGTTGATTTATGAAAAATACTCTATTGACAGCGCTAGATTTGCAAGAAGTAACTTTTACTATTCAACAAGAATTGATGATTACACCAAGATCCTAGAAGCTGTGAGTGTAAGACTTGATACCTTAAAAAAGAAACATGAAGATTTACTTCGAGTAAATGATTCTATTAAAAAGGCGAATAGGCCTAAAATGAGTGATGAATTATAATAGGAGTAAATTATTATTAAACTTTAATATTTAATACGTCTTTTCTATACTCTCTACAAGTCTCTCGAATCGTTTTTGAAATTGGCTCAAATATGAGTCCTATTGCTGATTCAATTTTTTTATTGGAAAAATAATATTGATTATGAATAGAACTTGCGGTTTGTTTCGTTAACGTAGGTTGAATCCCAAAAATCGTAACAATTGACGCTATCCTCCAAGCGATTTCACTTAACATTTTAGAAACTTTAATCGAAGGTCTTTTTTTTCCAAATGCATCTGCAATTTGAAATAACAACTCTTTTAACTGAAGGTTTTCGGCCACTAAAATAAAACGCTCATTTATAATATCACTTTCCATCAACTGAACCATTGCTTTCACAACATCTTTAACGCCTACATATCCTGTAGTTCCTTCTGTATAGAATCGCAATCCATCATGAACCTTAGAAAAAATCTGCCCAGAACTTGTATTCCAAGATCCTGATCCTAAAATAACTCCAGGATTTACAATTACTGCATCAAGTCCTTCTTGGGTTCCTCTCCATACTTCTGTCTCTGCTCCATGCTTGGTAATCGCATATCCATAATTATTGGTCTCCACGCTCCAATCTCCTGTTTCATCAATAAATCCATTTTTAGGAGTTTTATCAACTGCAGCTATTGAACTGACATAGCATAATTTTTTTACGTTTTGAGCAATAGAAAAATTTACAATATTGGCAGTACCTTCAATATTTATTTTTCTCATTTTCCAATAATCTTTTGGGCTAAAAGAAACAATTGCAGCTGCATGGTATACATGAGTTATTCCTTTAAATGCCTTTTCTAGCGAAGTAATATCTACAATATCAGCTACTATCCATTCTATTTGAGAATAAAAGGGCTCTATATCGTCATAATAATATGAAAACACATTCTTTACAACTTCAAGGCTACTACTTTCACGATGAATTGCACGAATTTTCTCATTTTGTTGTGTAAGTGACACCAATAAATGTGCTCCTACCAATCCTGTTCCTCCTGTTACCAATATCATCATACGAAAGTATAAAATAAGCTTCAAAGCCACAAATGAAAGTGAAGTTGAAAGTGAAGTTGAAGTTGAAAATGTGAGCCATTTTTATGATTAGAAAATAATTGTAATTCGTAATTCATAATTCTATGCCGATTTCTATCTTTGTCAAAATTATCTTAGAGAATGAAGAATTTTGTTGAAGAATTAAAATGGCGTGGACTTTTACACGACATCATGCCTGGAACTGAAGAGCAACTTGCAAAAGAGAGAACCTCAGCATATATTGGGTTTGATCCAACTGCTGATTCTTTACATATAGGAAGTCTTGTTCAAATTTTTATTTTGAAACATTTTCAATTGTGTGGTCACAGACCAATTGCATTGGTTGGTGGAGCAACAGGAATGGTAGGTGATCCTTCAGGGAAATCTGCTGAAAGAAACTTACTGGACGAAGTAACATTAAACCATAATATTGCAGGAGTAAAAGCACAATTAGAACGTTTTTTAGACTTTTCGGAAGGTGAAAATGGTGCAGAGTTGGTAAACAATTATGATTGGATGAAAGAAATTTCACTGATTGATTTTGTCAGAGATACTGGAAAACATATTACTGTCAACTATATGATGGCTAAGGATTCTGTCAAAAAAAGAATTTCAGGAGATACTACTGAAGGAATGAGTTTTACGGAATTTACCTACCAACTTTTTCAAGGGTATGATTTTTATCATTTGTATAAAGAAAAAAACTGTCTCTTACAGATGGGAGGTTCTGATCAATGGGGAAATATTACAACAGGTACTGAATTAATTCGAAGAAAAGCACAAGGGAAAGCCTATGCAATTACAGTTCCTCTTGTAACTAAGGCAGACGGAACAAAATTTGGAAAAACAGAAGGCGGAAATGTATGGCTTGATGCAGAAAGAACTTCTCCATATAAATTCTACCAATATTGGCTAAACTCTTCAGATGCTGATGCAGAGAAGTATATTAAAATATTTACATTTCTTGACAAAGAAACCATTGACGTTTTAATTTTCGAACACAAAGAAGCACCACATATGCGTATTCTACAGAAGAAAATAGGTGAAGAAGTTACAACGCTTACACATGGAAAAGAAGCCTATGAGAATGCCATCAAAGCATCAAATATCTTATTTGGAAAGTCTACTTCTGAGGATTTAAAAACACTAGAAGAGCAAACATTTTTGGATGTATTTGAAGGCGTTCCTCAAGCGGAAGTTTCTCGGGAACAAGTGGAAAACGGATTGGATATTGTTGTTGCATTTTCTGATACTGGCTTTTTAAAATCTAACGGTGAAGTACGAAGAGCCTTGAAAGAGAACTCAATCTCAGTAAATAAAAATAAAGTTCAAGACGGTTTTAATATTACTACTGATGATCTTATTTCTGATAAATATGTGCTACTGCAAAGAGGTAAAAAGTCGTATTTCTTGTTGAAGGTTGTATAAACTTAAACCTATCAAATCTTTAAATAAAAAATGCCTTCTACAAAATAGTAAAAGGCATTTTTGTTAATAATTTGTAACTAACCCAAAAATTACAATTTACTGTATTGTAATATTAAAAGTTGCTTCAATATCAGTTTCTCCACCAGCATCACTAAGACCAGTATTTGGCTTAGTAGGCTCATGTCTTAATGTAAATGTTAAGTTTCCTGAACTTGCTGCACTGGCAGTCAATGTAAATTCAGTTCCTAAGTTATTTCCATTTCCATCAAAACTTGTATATGTAGTTGTTGCGTTTAAACTACTACCAATCGTATAGAAAAATTGATGCTCGTCAGCTTCTTCCTCTACTTCTGTTGTGATATTTTCTGCTGGACTTTCTGTTTCGTTTAAAAGCACAATAACTCCGTTATAAGTAACTCCAGAAGTTAAAGTTGCAACTGTTGGCGTAACAATTGGCGGATTTGGTCCATCACCATCTAAATCTTGTGTTTGTAAAACAACAGGTGTTCCACCACCATTTGGTGTAAGAGTTACTGTCATTGTAGTAATCACTTCTTCTTCGTTTACTGGGTCTGGAGTATCATCGTCATCACATGATGTTAATATTACTGTTGCGAATATTGCCATTGCAATAAATTTTATGTTTTTCATTTTTCTAAGATTTAATAAATTTACTTTTTTCATTTATTTTTATATTTAAGTTTAATAATTGAATTTAATATTTAATAAAATATTTCTTCCCAAATCGTCCGCATAATAACGTAAACGATTTAGGTAATTTCGATAGGAGGTATTGAATACATTCGTAACTCCAAATCCTACAGTTAAATTTGATTGTTTGTTTATTTTAAAGTCTATGCTTGAATTAAAATTGAGCAAATGGTATGCATCTGGCGGTGTACTTACATCAACTGTTTCTGTAGTTTCTGTTTCAGGAATATACACCTCAAAATTATTATTCGGATATTCATTTTGACGGAATACATAATCACTTTGCAAAGACAACCGTAAATTGTTTATTTTTTGATTTTGATATACAATTTCATTCTTTGTGTTTACAGAAGGTATACTTATCAGAGGTTCATCGAATGTTCGATCATACCCTTTTACTAATGAAAACTGATGGTTGTAACTTAGATTCTCAGTAAAAGTATAAGAAGCATCCAAATCAACACCCAACAATTGCGCATTTGTTTGCCTGTATTCCCAAACCTGAAAACTACCTCCTAGATTTTGTTCAACTCCAGTTGGCTCTATAACTATAAAATCATTTATCGTGTTTATATATGGATTCATTGAAAAAGATAATTTTTCCTTTTCATGCTGAAACGTTAGCGCGATTTTATGACCAATTTCAGAATTAAAACTCAAATCTCCAAGTTCAATACGTGAAGCCGAATGATGCAATCCTTCGCTAAAAAGTTCTGAAGGATTAGGTGCTCGAGATGCTAATGAATAATTAAAAAACAACTTGTTTTTATCATCAAACTCATATGTTGCGCCTATAGTTCCCGAAACATTATAAAAATTCAGTTTTGGATTTGTCGAAATCTGATTACCCAATTCTTGAACTACAATTTCCGAAAACTGTTCGCCATAATTTCGTGACTCCCAAAAAGAAGTACGATAAAATTTGAAAACGTCCATATGAGTATAATCAAAACGTGCGCCTGCTTCCAAGGTTAAGTCATCATTAAATTCGTAATCAACTATAGCATAGATTCCCAAATCATACTTATCATAATCAGGAATTAACCTTCTTACTCCTGTACTAGGATTAGGAAAGTTTTCTTGATAACCAGCCATAACACCAGTTTTTAGTCTAATTTGATCTGTCAAAGAAGCATCTAGATCAACCAGTAAAGTATGTGTATTCAATTCTAAATCTACTGATGCCTTATCATCTCCACGTCTAATATCATATTCTAAGCGATTGTTACGTTGAAAATCATACTGTAAACTCAATTTTCCAAAATTCTCAAACTTTTTAAAGCCTTTAATTCTAGCCAACTGATGCGTAACTTCTTGTCTAGGTTTAGAAATATCATAGGTGAAATCATCTATTACCAAAGGAACATCACTATTTAAAGCTCGAACTTGATCTTGGGCTCCTCCTAAATGTGAAGCTCTCAAAATTCCAATTTCGTTTTTAAATAATGAATAGTATACTTCAAAACCATAATCAAAACGATTAAGTCCTAATCTTAATGAAGCATTACGTTCAAAAATTCCTGTATTACTCAAGACATAATCTGGTGCTTCAAAATCTCCAAATCGCTTTAACGTTCCTTGAACAGCTGCATACCAACCGTTTTGATACGTTTTAGTTAGTTGAGATGTAAGTACAGCGCCTCGCCCATTTGACGCTCCAGTTAATAGTGTTTTACCATAAATACTGTCTTTTACTGGAACTTTTGCAGATTCGGCAACGATTACACCTCCAACAGCATCTCCACTATATTGCAATGCTCCTGCTCCTTTTATTAATGTAAGATTACCTACTGAATTGATATCAACATTTGGAGCGTGTTCAGCTCCCCATTCTTGATCTTCCATTCTCACACCATTGTTAATAATTACAACACGACTACTGTGAAGCCCATTAATCAATGGCTTTACAACCGTATTTCCTGTATTCAATGAAGATACACCACTCAAACTATTAAGAGCGTCACCAAGTGTACCGCTACTAAAATTTTCTAATTCTTTTTTTGAAATTGTACTTTCTAAAATTGTCTTAGACTTATCTGTGTATGACTTACCTTTGATACTTATTTGATTCAACTCTTCTATATGGTGTTCTAACTTGAAGTTTTTGGTTTTATTTCCAAATACCTTGACAATAAATACTTTAGTCAAACAATCAGCATGAGATACTTGCACATTATAAGTGCCATCGCAAAGATTTGAAATGATAAATTTTCCGTTAAGATCAGTCTGAACAACTTCTTCAGAACCTACTATAATAATTGTAGCTTCAACCAGTAAAGTCCCATCATGTTGATCTATTACTTTTCCTGAAAGAGTGTTCTTACAGTTTTGTGATATAGATGTAATACTACATAAAAGCAGTATTAATAGCGCATATTTGCTCATAATAATTCTTAATTAACATAATAAAATAAATTTGTTTATTAAGAAAAAAATGGAGGGCCTCTAAGTTGGGTATTGGTTATTGTAAAAGAATGTGGTAAAAGAGAAGTGAAATTCAATTCTTCCTTTTGAATTTGAATAGGAAGTAATAAATCAGGATGTTCAGCATTTTTATAATTAAAGGATGCTAAATAAAAACTACATACCTCACATTCTATAATAGTTTCATGAATATGAGCTGTTTCCTCATTACAAGAGATTTCTTCGTGACCTTCAAGCATATGAATAAACTGAACAGAAGTCGGCAACATTAAAGCTACTAAGAGCAATAATGCGGATAATGTTTTACCAATTTGTTTTCTGCAGTTCATTTAAGGGCTAAAAAAACAAAACTAAATAAATATTTTTGAATTTATGATAAATAGGCTGTTTTAATTTTGAAGTATTGTGTAAAATTTGCTTTAAAAAAGCCTAAAAGAGAAGTGTAAAAAGTATTAAAAAAATCAATCTCAATAATAAAGTGTAAGACAGTTTTAATATTAATACTGATGATTTAATTGCTGATACATATGTGCTTTTACAAAGAGGAAAATAGTTCTTTTTAAGGTTGTCTAGGTTTTGATTACTGCGCTTATCGTCTCAAGATATAGTTTGTTTTAATGAACTATATCATACTATAAGCGAAGTTAATTTTTTAAGCGTTAAGAAACAAACTA
The DNA here is from genome assembly GCA_905479835.1 of uncultured Flavobacteriaceae bacterium. GTDB lineage: Bacteria > Bacteroidota > Bacteroidia > Flavobacteriales > Flavobacteriaceae > Urechidicola. The sequence continues at coordinate 49,622 of CAJQNZ010000009.1, read as the reverse complement.
AATTAAGTAGGCTCTTTCTTATTAAAGCTCACATCTATAATAACAATGAAAATCCCAATAACAACAGAAATATCGGCTACGTTAAAAATTCCAGAGGTATATGTTCCTACATTAAACTGAATAAAATCTGTAACAGATCCATACAATATTCTATCTAAAATATTACCAAACGCTCCTCCTATTGCTATTGCGACTCCTACGATTATCAACTTAGAAAGTTCTTTATCGATCAGTATCATTCTTAATAAAAAAAAGAGTATTGCAATCGGAAGAAGTTGTAAATAAAACACTTTCAACATTGAAGGTAATCCAGCTCCAATACCTAATGCTGCTCCAATATTTTCTGCTTTTATAAAAACAATAATGCCTTTTAAAATAGAAAAGGTTTCATTCTCAATAATTGTAAATCTAGCAATCCATTTAGAAAATTGGTCAAGACCAATATTTAAAAAAACAATCAGCACTACAAAAATTCCTTTTTTATTTTTTATCAAAATAAAATTTTTAGTTAATTAATAAATTACACCCACGAATATCTGAATTGTCAAACCTACCAAGAATTTCAAAAGTTCCATCACAATGAACTTTCCCTAAATCTTGTGTTGCAATAAATGAACAAGAATTGAAATTGGCAAGATCAATTACATTAAGTCCTCCTGTTTTTCCTATTGGCAATATCGTTAAGGCATCTTCAGTATCTCTAATCAAAATTTTCATCCATGACGGTGTCTTAAAAATACCATTCCCTTTTGAATATCCTTGACTCAATAATTCTGTCATTCCATATTCTGAGTGAATTTTTTCAACTCCAAAACCTTCGGATAAAGTTGCGTGTAGCTCCTCTCGTATCATTTCTTTTCGCCTTCCTTTCATACCGCCAGTTTCCATAACAATGGCGTTTTTTAAGTCAAATTTTTGTAATTCTACTAAATCTAATAATGCGTAAGAAACACCTAAAATGAGTAGTTTTTTACTGTTTTTTGAATGATTTTCAATGATTTTGGTTAGTTTTTGAGTGTTTTTAAGAAAAAACCCACTTTCAATATTGTTGCTTTTTTTAATGAGATCATCAACCATATAAATTAAAGACGAACCTTCACGTTCTAGATAACTTGGCAATAAAGCCAATACAATATAGTCTTCAATATTACCGTAAAAATGTTGGAATCCGTTTCTATAACTTTTTTCGTAAAGAGAAATATCTGTAACCTGATGTTGACTTTGTATTCCATCAGTTCCACTACTTAAAAAAGTTTGCTCAATCAATTTTTTATTCGAAACTATTTTGTGTGATTTAAAAAATTGAACCGGTAAAAATGGAATTTTATCAATTGTTTTTACAGTATTAATATCAATATGTAAGTGTTTTATAAAATCAGAATAAACTTGACAATTTTTAGCCTGAAAACGAAAAATTTCAAGAGCAAGGCTCTCAAATTGATTCTTTGAATTGACTGAAAATATATCTTGATACTGCATGTAAACACTTTTTCATTGCAAAAATAACGTAATTTTACGCAACCTTTACCTGTTTTGCGTATCCTAATTAAACAATTAAGTATCAAATAAATGAAACGTTATATATTAATTTTAATAACCGTTCTTGTCTCGTTTTCTTCATGCTCTTCTGATGCAATTGAGAATGTAACCAGTTTTATACCAGAACTTATACCAGTTGAAAGCGCTGAAGTTCCGTCAGAATTTACATTCGGTGAAACCTATGAAATTCCCGTAAAATATATTTTTCCAAATGGATGTTATACATTCAATGATATCCATTATGAAGCAAGTGGATATACAAGAACTATAGCTATCAGAGCAACAGTAAGTAATCAATCGTGTACACAAAGTCTGGTTGAAGGAGAGCATACATTTACATTAAAATGCAATCAAAAAGAAACCTATATTTTAAAATTTTGGAAAGGAAAAGATACACAAGGACAAGACCAATATATGATAGTCGAAGTTCCTGTTAATAGTTAATTAAACCAATACCAACTAAAAAATGAGTTTAGAAAAACTCATAAAAAAATGTGCGCAGCATGATCGAAAGGCACAAGCAGAAGTTTACCAACTTTTTTCAGGTAAGCTTTTCGCTCTATGTCTTAAATATTCAAGAAATTATCATGACGCACAAGACAACTTACAAGATGGTTTTATAACTGTTTTTAAAAAAATAGGTCAATACAATCACAAAGGTTCATTTGAAGGATGGATGAAGCGAATAATAATTAACACAGCATTACAGAAATATAGGACAAAAACTATTTTAACAATTGTCCCAGAAGAAATTCCAGATGAAATTACTGTAGAGGTTGAAGATGAAAATATCTCATTAGATTATTTATTAAAAATAATCCAACAACTTCCAGATAGATATCGAGCAGTATTCAATCTTTATATAATGGATGGATATTCACATAAAGAAATTTCCGAAAAACTAGAAATATCAGTAGGAACTTCTAAGTCAAATTTATCTCGAGCAAGAATAATATTAAAAAATATGCTTGAAGAATACACTAAAGAAACAGATACAAACATAGCACAGAATTAAATGAAAACGCATAAAAATATAGATCGTTTATTCCAAGAAAAGCTGAAAGATTTTGAGGTTTCACCACCAAAAAACGCTTGGAATAATATCGAAAAAAGAATTCACAGTTCACACAGAAAACCTTTAATCCCATTATGGTTCAAAATAACGAGTGCTGCTACAATGTTGCTGTTGCTTTCTATTGCTGGAGTTAATTATTTAAATACAACTTCTAGCGTTAATGAAATTGACACAATTGTTACTGACTCAGAAAAAACAACTATTCCCACAACAATTAATCCTTCAGAGGATGCTACTGAAAATAGTATTCAAATACAATCTTCCAGTGAAACTCTTATTGTAGAATTCAATGAAAAAGAAAATGAAAAAGTAAAAAATTCGAATCCTGTTATTTCAAATAAATTAAATCCTAGTAAAATAAATCAGGAAAAATTGTCAAATGATAACGAATATATTACCTCAACAACTTCTGAATCATTACTCAATAAACAAACAGAATTAAATGATTTAGAAAAAAATGGTTCAAATCTAAAATCAATAAAAAATAATACTACAATTACTGACAATACAATTAATGAATCTTTAGAAAATAATAAATCTGTTTCTGAAAAATCAAACAACGATAAGTTAAATAATAACAATCAAATTTTAACAACTTCTCAAACAGTACTTGATAAAAATACAATGTTGAGCGGTATTGTAGAAAATGACATTGAAAAAAACAATTATAAAATAAATAAGGAATTAAATCAAAAATCAAATACCGAATCTGAAATTACTATTATTCAAGAAGAAAGTAAAACAGAAGAAGAAATAATTAAGAAAAAACTTGTTGAAGAATTGCCAAGTAAAGAAGTTATTGCTGAAAATTCAGAAAATATAAAACAAAAATCTAGCGAGAATATTGAAGATCTTCTTAAAGATGAAGAAGTTAAAGAAGAAGATAGTGATTCTGAAAAATGGTCAGTTGCAACACAATTTGGTCCGGTATTTTATAATTCTTTCACAGCAGAAAATTCTCTCTTAGACGAATCTTTTATGGCCAATGAAAACCAAATAAACAATTCAATATCTGCTGGAATAAAAGTTGGATATAAACTTACTGAAAAATTAAGTCTACAGTCAGGAATAAACATCATTAATGTAACTTCTCAGACTGATAATGTTTTCATTCAGACAAATCTAAATCCTGAATTCATAAGCGCAATTCAATATGATCCATTAGCGCAGTTTATGAATATCTCTTCAACTCCTCCGTCTAGTGATGTTATCTTAGCAAGAAGTGAAGTTCCTGTTATTAACAACTATACATTTGAAGGAGCGTTAAATCAAGAAATTGGATATATTGAAGTTCCGTTGGAAGCAAAGTATAATCTGACAAATGGAAAAGTAGGTCTTAATATTGTTGGAGGTTTTAGTACTTTATTCCTCAATAAAAATAGTATTCAATATGAAACAGAAGCTTTTTCTGCTAAAATAGGGGAGGCAAATAATTTAAACGGAGTGACCTTCAGTGGAAACTTAGGGCTAGATGTTGATTATAAATTAAACAAACAATTATTCTTCAACATTTCTCCAATGCTTAAAATTCAAACAAACACATTTTCTAATAATTCAGGAAACTTTAAACCCTACATACTAGGAGTTTATTCAGGACTTAATTATAGTTTTTAGTTGGTTAGTAAGTTTGGCTGGTTACCAAACGTAGAAAATCCGTTACTATTAAAGTAACGGATTTTTCTTTTAGCACTTAGTTTATACTCATTTAACCCATACAAAAACTATACGTTAGGATTATTAAAGATTTAAAAGTTGTGGTTTTGAATAAATAAAACTATTATTGAAGTAATTGATTTATGTATTAAATATGAATAAGTCCAGATTTACACTTCATTATGTCTTTCTTTTTTGTGCTCTCTTCTTATCGGAAGCCTTACTAGCACAATTAGGATTCTGTAATGGAAATTCTGGTGATCCAATATTTACAGAAAATTTCGGAACAGGAACAAGTTACGGTCCTCCATTACCTACAGGTACTACTAATTATGATTTTGTAGGGTTTAATGGTCCACAAGATGGAGAATATACCGTTGGTCCAAATACTTTTGGTAATGGTTGGAATTTACCAAGTGATCACACACCAAACGATATAAATGGAAAGGCATTAATAGTAAATGCAAGTTTTACTGCCGGTGAATTTTATAATAGAACTATTAATGGATTGTGTGGAAGTACAACTTATGAATTCTCTTCTTGGCTAATTAACATTTTACCTAGTTCTGGCTGTGGAGGTTCAGGAATTCCTATAAATGTAAGTTTTGAAATTTGGGACAGTACAAATTCAAGCAAATTGGCCATAGGAACTACTGGCAATATATTTGGCAGTAACAGTCCTACTTGGCAGAAATTTGGATTGGTATTTCAGACTTTAGTTGGCCAAAATACAATAATACTTAAAATGATTAATAATGGTCAAGGAGGTTGTGGAAACGATTTGGCTATTGACGATATAGAATTTAAAAGTTGTGGAGATATTGTTACCATGTCAGATTCAACAAACAATACTTCGGTAAATATATGCAGCAGTCAACTGCCTTATGAAACAATCTTGACAGCAACACCAGATTTTTCAGTTTTTACTTCACATTTTTACCAATGGCAAGAAAGTACTGACGGAATTAATTGGGTAGATATTCCTGGCGAAACAAATCAGACTATTTCAATCTCTACAAATGCTTCAAGATCTTATAGAAGTAAGATTGCTGAATTTGCTATTAATTTAGATAACCCACAGTGTGTTATTTATTCAAATGTATATATAGCAGTCATAAATCAATTGCCAATAACTCCTACAACAGAATGCTGGGAAGTAGCAACTATAAATGGTACAACATGTTCATGGGAAATTACTGGAACACAACCAACAGAGCCTTCTGGATTAAATTGTTGGGAAACTGCAACATTTAACAATACAAATTGCTCATGGCAAATATCAGGAACGCAACCTGTACAACCGACAATAGAATGCTGGGAAAGCATAACGTTTGATACTACAACGTGTTCATGGGAAATTACTGGAACACAACCAACTGAACCAACATTAGAATGTTGGGAAACCGCAACATTCAATACTACTACTTGTTTATGGGAAGTTATTGGAACGAAACCAACACAACCTACAACAGCATTAGAATGTTGGGAAACTCAAATATTTAATAATACAACGTGTACTTGGGAAGTTACAGGTACACAACCAGTTCAGCCAACTATAGATTGTTGGGAAACTACAACGTTTAATAATACAACATGTATCTGGGAAATTACAGGAACACAGCCAACTCAACCAACGGTAGAGTGTTGGGAAAATACATCGTTTAATAATGCAACGTGTGCTTGGGAAGTTACAGGAGCTCAGCCAATTCAACCAACAATAGAGTGCTGGGAAACAATATCTTTTAATAATACAACATGTATTTGGGAAAAAACAGGAATACCACCAACTGAACCTATAGAACTCGAGTGCTGGGAAATTACAATATATAATGATAGTATATGTGTCTGGGAAATTACTGGTGCTCAAGAGCCAATACCAACTGATATAGAATGTTGGGAGATTGCAACCTTTAACGGTATAAATTGTACTTGGGAAGTGACAGGTGAACTACCAATTGTTGAAATTATTTCATCCGAAGAAAATTCAATTGTTGTAACCACCTCTACAATAGGAGATTATTTATATTCGTTAGATGGAATTACATTTCAGTCTGATCCTGTTTTTTATAATATTGATGGAGGATTGTATACTATTTATGTAAAAGCAAGAAATTGTATTGAGGTTGTCTCAATTGAATATTTGCATTTTTATATTCCTCAATTTTTCACACCAAATAATGATGGTTTTAACGATACTTTTGAATTAAAAGGAATTGAAAATTACGGTACTTATGAAGTTTATATTTACAATCGATTTGGGAAAATTTTAAAAAGCGCTATTAATACACCTTTCTCTTGGGATGGAATGTATAATGGAATTGCATTACCAAGTTCTGATTATTGGTATATTATTATAATTGAAGATCAGCGTCTTCAAGGACACTTTACTTTAAAACGATAAAGGAATAATTTCCTTTAATAGTATATCTACAAATATTCACACTCTTTTTTGACTAATTAATCGTACATTTGGCAAAAAATTATTAATACATTAATTCTATAGCATATGTCAGCAATTGCAACAGATTTTGGAATACAAGAAGCATTAAAAAAATTAGGCTTAAAAGATATAAACGAAGGAACCTCTACAGGTTCTAATAATTTTTCTAACGGAGAGATTATAGAATCATACTCACCAGTTGATGGAAAATTAATTGGTAAAGTAAAAACAACTACAAGAGCTGATTACGAGAAAGTAATGGATGCGGCTACCAAGGCATTTTTATCTTTTAGAGATATGCCTGCTCCACAAAGAGGGGAAATTGTACGTCAGTTTGGAAATAAATTAAGAGATTTAAAAGAGCCTTTAGGTAAATTAGTTTCTTATGAAATGGGAAAATCTTTGCAAGAAGGTTATGGAGAAGTTCAAGAAATGATTGATATCTGTGATTTTGCTGTTGGATTATCAAGACAATTAAATGGACAGACAATTCCATCTGAACGTCCAGGACACGTAATGAGAGAACAATGGCATCCAATTGGAGTTGTTGGTATAATTTCTGCATTTAACTTTCCAGTAGCGGTTTGGGCTTGGAATACAGCATTGGCTTGGATATGTGGTGATGTGTGTGTATGGAAAGGTTCTGAGAAAGCACCTTTTTGTTCTGTAGCATGTCAAAACATCATCGCTGAAATCTTAAAAGAAAATAATTTACCAGAAGGTATATCTTCAATTATCAATGGAGATTACAAAGTTGGTGAAATGATGACAAAAGATACTAGAATTCCTTTAGTTTCTGCTACAGGATCTACAAGAATGGGTAGAATTGTTGGAGCAACTGTAGCCGAACGTTTTGGAAAATCTTTATTAGAACTTGGAGGAAACAATGCAATTATTATTACTCCTACTGCCGATTTAAAAGTGGTGGTTCCTGGAGCTGTATTTGGTGCTGTCGGAACGTGTGGACAACGTTGTACTTCTACAAGAAGATTGATTATTCACGAATCTGTATACGATAAAGTAAGAGATGCTATTGTTGGGGCTTATGGCCAATTGACAATTGGAAATCCATTAGACGAAAAAAATCATATTGGTCCATTAATCGATCATGATTCTGTAAACACCTATTTGGCTGCAATAGAAAAAGCCAAAGCAGAAGGTGGAAACGTATTGGTTGAAGGTGGTGTTCTTGAAGGAGAAGGTTACGAATCTGGATGTTACGTAAAACCAGCTATCATTGAGGCTGAAAATCATTTTGAAATAGTACAGCATGAGACGTTTGCTCCTATTTTATATTTAATGAAATATTCAGGAGAAGTAGAAAATGCTATTGGTAAACAAAATGGTGTTGCTCAAGGATTGTCTTCAGCAATAATGACCAATGAACTGAAAGAAGCAGAAAAATTCTTGTCTTATGCAGGTTCTGATTGTGGAATCGCAAATGTAAACATCGGAACTTCTGGTGCTGAAATTGGTGGTGCTTTTGGAGGAGAAAAAGAAACTGGTGGAGGACGTGAGTCTGGATCTGATGCTTGGAAAGTATACATGAGAAGACAGACGAATACCATTAATTATTCTGATGAATTACCGCTTGCGCAAGGAATAAAGTTTGATTTATAAAAATCAAAACTGGATATAATTAAAACCTCAAGTAAATTTACTTGAGGTTTTTTTATAGGCAATAAACTAGCATTTTGTTTTCTATTATTTATTGTAATTTTGTAAGACAAATTTTTCATTTAAAATGAAGTCTTCTTTAAAAAAATTGTTAATCGTTGGAATAATTACTGAACTCATTATATTCTTAATTTCCTATTATTTACATCCTGAATTAAATGAAACCTTTAGATATGCCGCAAGATATTCAGGAAGACTATCGTTAATGATTTTTCTTTTATCCTTTTATTTATATACAGTTTCCTTTCCTAAACCATTAAAGGGGAATATTCAATTACAAAATTTTATTAAACTTTTTGCAATACTTCATGTCATTCATTTTTGCTTTTTAGCAACTAATGTTTATTTAAACAATATAGAATTAGTTCCAATAAAATTACTTGGAGGATTTTTAGCATATCTTATGATTGTAATTGCTCCTTTTAAATTGCATAGCGTAAGTCTTGCTAAACAATTAATTTACTTTTATTATGTAAGTTTAGTGATGGTATTAACGTATGTTGCAAGAGTCAAAGGAGACTTTGAAGGTGCAGAACCTTTTTGGTTTCATTATTTTAGTTTGATTGTATTAATACTCTGTTGTATTGTATTTGGTTGGATGGTTTATATAAATAAGAATAGACAAGAGGGTGGGTCTTATAACTAAATTGGACAATTTTAGTTTTCTGATTTAATTATTTTTTCAAAAAACAATACAGTTATATTTGAAAACTTTACCTCAAAAAAACCACTCAAAATTTGTAGTTTTTTGTTTTATATTTACACTTAGTATATGTTTAATTAAAAAATGTATAAATGAGTTCGTCCAAAAAAAAATCTATTTTAACTGCTGTTATGATAACTTCAGGATGTACAATTGGAGCGGGAATGTTTTCATTGCCTGTTGTTTCATCAGGAATGTGGTTTCCTTTTAGTGCTTTTTGCTTATTGATTATATGGTATATGAATTATTTAGCCTCCATTTATGTATTGGAAGTGAACGTTCAGTTTTCTCCTGGAGCAAGTTTTGATACACTTGTAAAGAAGATTTTAGGAAATAAATGGAATTTTACAATGGGACTAGCAATCGCATTTCTATTGTATATTTTATTGTACGCTTATTTTAGTGCATTTGGAAGTATAATTTCTAATACTGTTGACTTGGGGATTTTAAAAGAAAATAAGTGGTCTCAAAGTATTCTAAGTATTTTTTTTGGAGGTTTATTGGCAGCAGTAGTTTGGTCTAGTACTAGTTTTGTAGGTCGTATTTCAACACTATTGGTCTTTTCAATGATTCTCACATTCATTATTTCAATGTCTGGGCTTACATTAAATGTAGAAGCTGTAAAATTGTTTAATACTGGTTCTCAAGATTCAAATTACTCCCAATATGTTTGGGCTGCGCTTCCTTATTTTATGACCTCATATGGATTTGCATCTATAGTTCCGAGTCTATACAAGTATTATGGAAAAAACCCACAAACTATTAAGAAAGGGCTTTTATGCGGATCCTTAATTGCACTAATTGTTTATCTATTATTTATTGTTGTCTCTTTTGGAAATATTTCACGCGATGCATTTATTGTGTTAAATCAAAAAGGAGGGAATATGGGCGTTTTGGTAAATGCATTACAGCAGAATGGAACTAACAAAATCATTAATATCACCTTACATATTTTTTCTAATTTTGCTATCATCTCATCGTTTCTAGCGGTTGGTTTAAGTTTGTTTGATTATATGGCTGATAAGTTTTCCTTTCAAGACACACCAAAAGGACGTTTTAATAGCGCTTGTATTACTTTTTTACCTCCTGGAATTGCGAGTTTCTTTTTTCCTGATGGTTTTATTCAAGCAATCGGTTTTGCAGGATTGGTAATGGTATTTGTCTTTTTTATTATTCCTTTTTTAATGGTTGATAAAACAAGGCGCTTGAAAAATAAAACTGATTATAAAGTTGGTGGAGGAAAAGTATTACTATACTTGTTTTTATTTTCAAGTTTGCTAATCGTTGTGTTTCACATCATGGCAATGCTCAATTATCTTCCAAAATGGTAATTAGCAGAACTCATCGTATTCATTGAACTCAATATGACAACATTTTTAAAAGCAACTATAGATTTAGATTTTAAACAAATCGCTGTTCTTGGTAAAATTATCTGGACTGAACATTATACTCCAATAATAGGAAGTGAACAAGTTACCTATATGCTTGCTAAATTTCAGTCAGAAATTGCTATTAAAAATCAAGTTCAAGAAGGCACAGAGTATTATATTATAAACCTTGAGGATACTAGCGTAGGATACCTTTCTTTTTATAAAAAAGATCACTCACTTTTCTTAAGTAAATTATACGTCCTAGGAACTGAGCGAGGAAAAGGAATTGGAAAATCAGCCATGTTATTTTTAGAAGAAAAAAGAGTAGGGATAAACTGTAAAAGTATCAGTCTTACTGTTAATAAATACAATACAGATTCTATCAAAGCTTATGAAAAAATGGGGTTTGAAAAAATAGATTCCGTGGTGATGGATATTGGAAATGGGTATGTGATGGATGATTATGTGATGAAAAAAGAAACGGTCTAGTTATACTTCAATTTTCTGAACACTCTCATAACTTATTAATCATTTCAATTCTTATTCAATATTGTTGCGCTAGCTTGTGCGGTAGGATATACAACCAAATCTTCAATATTTACATGGTAAGGTCTTGTCACTACAAAATGAATAATATCAGCAATATCTTCTGCTTGTAAAGCCTTGTAACCTGTATAAACCGTTTTCGACTTTTCTTTATCTCCTTTAAAACGAACTTCAGAAAATTCAGTCTCTACCGCTCCTGGATGAATTGCTGCTACACGTATATTGTGCTTGTTTAAATCTATTCTCATAGCCTTGTTTAAGGCGTTTACAGCATGTTTAGAAGCGCAATATACATTTCCGTTGGGATATACTTCCTTTCCAGCAATAGACCCTATATTTACAATAAAACCGCTATTTCTAGTTGTCATTTGAGGAATAATTGCTTTTGACACATACAATAACCCTTTTACATTACTATCTATCATTGCGTCCCAATCGTCTATATTTCCATCTTGAATACTTGATAAGCCATGTGCGTTCCCTGCGTTATTAACAAGAATGTCTATTTGATTAAATGCTGATGGAAGAGAATTTATGGCTATTTCTACAGCTTTTCGATCAGACACATCAAATTGTAAAATCGTTACTTCTGTATGTTTACTTAATTCCTCTTGAAGGTTTTCTAAACGCTCCTTCCTTCTTCCACAGAGAATTAAACGTATATTGTTTTTAGCAAATAATGCTGCTGTTGCTTTTCCTATTCCTGAAGTTGCGCCTGTTATGAATGCTGTTTTTTTCATCTATTTTTTATATCATTCCAGCAAATGCAAGAATAGTAGAATTTTTATATTTTCATGATTACATTCTCGTATCGATAAGGATGATATCATTTTATAAAAATATAAAACTCGTTGACGTATCTCTTTTTTTGAAGCAGAATTTTTCATCAATTATGAACAAAAAAAAGCCGCTCCTCCGAGCGGCTTTTCCATTCAATCGGTTATCTTCATAACCAACCAAAAATCAACTAACCAAACTTTATTTTAAATATTTTTATGTGTTTTTCTCACTTTTATTTTTCTTTCAACTTTCATACGTTTTCTACCTTCTACCTTTGAAGTGTCTACTGCGCTCTTAGTTGAACTTTGTTTTAAGAATTGTAAAAAATCTCTTCCTGTAAATTCATAAGTTGTATCAGAATCAACATGATATAATTCTATCTGTCCATCATTTAAAACGACCAATTCAAATTCTTCATTGCCTCCAATATCATAATCTAATGTTAATATTTTTAAATTCTCATAACCCTCAACGTCAAAAACCTCATATCCACCTACATAGTCCCAATTTATTAAATCAATATTTATACCATAATCATCTTCAGAAGAATAAAAGGTTGTTAAATTTTCTGGAGTAAAAGCTAAATAATTCTCATTATCAAATTCATTTAAAACTCCTGTCGCACTTGCAAATGTTTTTTCCCATCCTACATATTCTTGTAAAAAATACTCAATATTTTCATAGAATATTTGGTCATAATCAAATGAACTTTTATTGTATCCTTCCAGATAATACGTAACATTCGTATGTAAACTTCTTAATCTGATCTCGTTTGCTGAATCTTGAATTACTTCGAAGTCATTTGCTCCGTCTAGCACATGATCTATCTCTAAAACCATGTTAAAAGTGTTGTAATTCCCTATTTGAATTCCATAACCATTTCCCGTTATGCCCAAATCAACCATGTTGTTGTTTGCATATAAATTACCATTATTAAAAGTTAACGTAAATGCTTTTGACATAAATGGAACGTCTCCACTTCCTGTTGTCAAATGATAGTCTACATACCATAGATCGTAATCATTGATTAACGTTTCAAGTGAAATCGGTTGTACCTGATTGTTGTCTACATAGATAGTGTCTTCTACGACACATGATGTAACAAATGTTCCTAATAATAGAAACCCGATAAGTAATTTTAATGTCTTCATAATCCTTTTCTTTTATGGTTATGAATGTATAATTTCAAATTCTATGCCAAAAAATATTTTACGCTATATTCAAAACAAAAAAATCAACTATATCTAGTTGATTTTTAAAGTGCTATTTTAAATTCTATTCTAATATTTGTTCTTTTTCTTTTTGTAATTGAATTTTATGAAACTTCAATTTTCCTCTCTCTTTATAACCAATTACTGATTCATCCTTTTTCAGTTCAAATGGAAATTCCTTTTCTATAATCGGAACTTGATTTCCATACTCTTTTTGAGAATCGCTATGCAGTACTTTATCTCGTTTTTGATTTAAACTTGAGTTAAATCTACCTATATAACTCGATCCTTTAATTTCAACTTTAGCCTTTCTTCCTCTGAAATAGATACTGTCAATTACAACATTTTTGGAATCAATGTCTTTTATAGTTAGAATAACATTAGTTCCGCTTCCTCCTCCTTTAACTCCACTAACCCAATCAGTGTATGTTGCTTTTTCTATTGAAAAAGGTGTATTGGTCTGAATTGTATAAGATGTTTCTTTACAGCTTGCACATTGTGAAAATCCTAGTAATAAGGCACTTCCAAATAATATATTAAATATTGTTTTCATAATTTTTTTATAAGTAAATATACTATTTCAAAAGTAATGCCAAGAACATTAATTTTATTTTTCTCCCTGAAAACCTTTAAATGTAAATATCACGGTTTTCCGTGATTGACTTGTTAATTTTTATAGTTTATGTTTGTTTTTTATTTACTAACTTTAAAGTATATTATACGTTATGAAACGTGCTATTAAAAACTCAATAAAATTAGTAATATTCCTATTTGGAATATCTTTACTATTTAATGCATGTACAGAAGATAGTTTAACAGGAATTATTGAAGAATCTGGAGATAAGCAAGTAAAAAGAATCTCTTGGAATAAGTTCACTAATAATATTGGAGTTAATGAAAAACATAATATTAATACGTTTTTTAATGTAAGTAATAAATCAAGTTTGAGTAAAAATGATTTTACTCCTACTATCTTGACAGATGAAATATTAATGATTCAGGACGAAAATGAAACTCATTATACATTTAAACTAGATGAAATAGGTGAGAATGAAGAATTTTATAATTTGGCAATTATTGTAGATAATAATCAACAAATAACTGAATCAAAAGTTTTTAAATATATTCCCCAAGAAAATTGGTTGACAGATAGATCACAACTATTTTCAGGAAGTATTCAGATAATAAATGGTGTTTTTACCCTTGAAGAAATCCAAGGAGCATTATCGAAAGGTTCTTCAAAGAAAACAGAACAATCGTGTATTGATAGCATAAATTCATATTGGATTTGTAACGCAAGTAATGGTGGTACTATTGGTCATAATCCAGAAACAGGAGCGGCTTGTGGTGGCACTAGTTGGGACTATATAATTGATATAAGTTATGGAGAATGTCCAGAAGGTGGTACAGACCCAGCACCAATACCTCAGACTTCTACAGGAGATGGTACTGATAATGATTGTACTACTTGTGGTGGTACTGGTTCAGGAGATGGAACGGAGGTTAATGAAAGCATAGAGACCCAACCTACTTCTCTTACTAGCGCTGAAAAATTAGCCAATTATCTAGGTGAATTAACAGAGGAACAGATTTTCTGGGCAAATAATATTGAAAACTTAGATGAGGTAAAAGAATTAATAAGTTATTTAACTAGTGGTTGTTTTGGAGCAAGTAATAAAGGTACAGTTTCAAAAAATTCTAGTTCAACTGTATGTGAAGATTCGAAAGAATTTGGTCAACTTGCGATGGAGGCGTTACTGGAAGAGGGTGTTAATGGTGACAATATAGATTATGTTTTAGAAATTATTAATGGACTTTCAGGAAAAGCAAAATGTATTTATGATAAACTAAAATCATCAAGTTCAGGGTTTCAAAATGCAATAAAGAAATTTGATGGAGAATTTCCTGTATCTCATTTATCTTTTGCAATAAACAACTCCTTAGCAGTTGGAAACTATGGAATTACATATCCACCAGAAAATTACAATATAACGGTAGAAATTAGTAATACTCAACTCGAGACTATTTCTGATGTTGGGGCTGCAATTGTATTTGCTCATGAAGTAATTCATGCTGAAATATTTAGAAAAATGTTGTCAGCAGCACAACAAGGAAATTTAAATCACACCGACACCAATACTTATACAACTGAAGATAGAATTAATTATATAAACTCTTTAAGAGATAATTTCCCAGGATTGTACGATTATTATTGGGAAAGATACCACCCAACATGGAATCATAACTTAATTGCAGAACATTATCGATCAACTATTGCAGATATTGCTGAGGAATTTGATAATAGCAATTATTCTAGGGAGACTTATGAGGATATTTCATGGGTAGGATTGAGAGTTTTAGAAGACATGAGCAATTCTATAGCTTGGGATAATTTAAGCGATATTGAAAAAAATAGAGTATCTAACGCTTTAGAAAATGTTTTCAAAAATGGCCCTTCAAATTGTAATTAAAATGAAAAAGATATTAATATTAATAATGTTATTTTTTTCTTATGGTAGTTTACTAGCTCAAAAAAGTAATTCTGATCATTTTTATTTAGACGGAAAAAAATATTTAAAAGAGGTTAAATATATCTTGTTCAATCCTGAAATTGATACTAAAAAAAGAGATAAAGAAAATTTTCACTTTAATATACAACGCCAAAGATTTAAATACATTAATGGAAAACATACAATAGATACTTGTAATATTAAAGACTTAGAAAGTGTTGTTTTATCAAAAGCAATTAAGCTTTCAGAAGAAGAATATCAATTTCATAAAAATAAAATACGAGAAATCGAAGACTGGGAAAAAAAAATGTTTAGTGATGCAATGCCTATTTCTAAAACTCATTTGTATTTTAAAATTTTTGTTTTAGAAAAAATTAATGATACTACAATAATGAAATATGAAGTAGATTGGGAGTACTCACACTCATATTAATAATAATTTATCCGAATTTTTCCCTCGAGCACAACATCAACAAATGAAATTATTGGTTGATAATATGGTAGATGCATTAAAAATGTATGGAGAAAGAAAAGGGTATGATATTTATGAAGATGTTAAACACGAGTTTAAAACAAATCTTCAAAATGCTATGGGATTAATTGGTGGGAGTATAACTTTTGAATCTCCTTTTGTTATTCCAAGTCCAGCACCGTATCTTTCAAGTTTCTTTGGAGCAAAAACAGATTGCAATTAATTATGAAGTTATTATTATGTTTATTTTTATTTGGTTATAGTATGGATTTTAATGAGTTTGAAAAATTAATAGGTAAAGATATTGCTCATGCCAATCATATTTTATTAGATGAAGGTTTTGGGCATAAAAACCTTATAGACTTTAACCTTTATTCAACTTTTGATAACTATAAGTGGTTTTATGGTACGTCTTATAATATAATTTCAATAACTACTAATGAAACTCAAAACTGCCCTGAATAATGAAAAAACTAATTTTTATATCAATTTTAAGTTTCTTTTTTTATTCTTGTGCTTCCTCTCAGATAGAAGAAGAATTGGTTCAAAAGCATTATTTTTATTTTGAAGAAAACGATTCAACTATGAAAAAATACCATAGTTATAAGAATGGACCAATTCGCTATTGGTACAAAATGAAATATGCTGACAATGTAATTTTCACACCTTATGATTCAATAAAGAAAGAAATTAAAATTAAGAAATTATAAGGTTAAAGACTATAATTGGTTAATTAAATTAAACAATACTGGTGTTGGTCAATTTTTTATAAAACAAATCCCAAAAAAAGAGTTTTGTTTAATCGAAAAGAGGGAGTCTGATCAAGTCCTATATTTAAGGAAAGTTTATTTTATTCAAGAATATGAGTGACAATAGTATCAATACTTTTAAAGAGATTGGAGATCAAAATTGTATATAATGAAAAAAAATAATTTATTTGTCTATATTACTTAGTGTTTTATCTTGTTCTAAACACCAAACAAAAAAAGAGATTGAAATTAATTTTTAAACCAAAAATTCAATTTAGATATTTAAATATTGATATTCAAGACTCAACCCTTATTAATAGTTCTTTATATAAACTATCATTTGAAAAGCAGTTTAATAATAAATATAAAACAATAACTATAGTAAAAAATGCATCTGTCAGAATAAATAATTTAAAATTAATGAAAGAGGGTATAATAATTGGAAAGTATTAAGTTACGATTCCTTCTTTATTTGGACTTATAGAAAAGGATAGTATTGTCAAAGGGGGTTTTAGATGTAGAAAGGGCAGAATTTTAAATTATATAGACTTAGATTTAATGTTGGAAAACAAAAACTAAAAAGAGAAATACAAAAGAACTAAGGTTGAACTTTTATTAACATGAAAAAGATACTTTTTATCAGTATAATTTTATTTAGCGCTTTTTCATGTAGTCAACCTGAGAATGTAGAAGAAAAATATACATATGATATTATTTCATTATTATATAACGATTTGACCTTTGTTTCAGACGTTCCTATGTTTCCTCCTCCTCCTTCTAGATTAAATAATGAAGATGTGATTTCTGATTTTCAATATTCACGACAAGACAGTTTGAAAATTATTAAATATTATAAAGAAAGAGTTGCAAAAAAACAAATTATTGCTGTGGTTCACAATATGGAAGCTTCTGTTGCCAGAAATGTAAGATTAAATCCTGATTGTACAAAAGAGTATGGAAATTTATTAGAAGATTTTTTCAAGATGAAAAAATTTCATAAAAAAATTGACATATCCAAGATTGTTAATAATAGAAAAGATTCGATTATGTATTTTAAAAAAGAGTTACTTCCTAAATTTGGAAAAGACTTTAATGTATTTGATATTATTTTAAGTTTTTCTCAAATAAAATTTAATAAAAAACTTGACAAAGCAATTTTAATTGTATCAAGATCTACTAGTAGACTTGCAGGATTCAATTCTATTTATTTTTTAGAAAGGAAAAATCGAGTCTGGACTATTAAATGTATAAAAGGACTCACAATTTCTTAAACCAAAAAAACCTCTTCATTTCTGAAGAGGTTTTTATATCTTATAATATCCTTGTCTAATTATTCAACGCCTCGGCTCCACCAACAATTTCTAAAATTTCATTGGTAATTGCAGCTTGACGTGCTTTATTGTAAGTCAATAATAAATCATTACGTAAATCATTCGCATTGTCCGTTGCTTTGTGCATCGCAGTCATACGAGCTCCATGTTCTGAAGCAAATGAATCTCTGATCGATTTATACAATTGTGTTTTTAAAGACTTTGGAATCAATTGTAATACGATTTCAGCCTTAGAAGGCTCAAATATATAATCAACATGTTCATTCGTATCTCCGTTTACACTCGCAATTGGTAAAAATTGCTCTATTTGAGTAACTTGAGTTGCTGCATTCTTAAATTCATTATAAATAATTTCAACCTTATCATACGTTCCATCGATGAAAGAATCGGTAATTCTCTCAGCAATTACTGCAACATTATCAAATGTCAAATTATCAAATATAGTCGTATTACTCTCAACAACATTGAACTGCTTGTCCAATAAATCTGCTCCTTTCTTACCTATTGCAAGAATTGAAACGTCTTTTCCATCATATGATTCTTCAATATACTTTGTCGTTGCTTTAATTACTGATGAATTAAACCCTCCACACAATCCTCTATTTGAAGTAATTGCAACTAGTAATACTTTTGAAACTTCACGTTGTTCAGAATAAACTCCTCCAGCATTCGCATCCAGAGTAGCGCTCAAACTTTGTAAAAGTTCAGTCAACTTTTCTGAATAAGGACGCATTGCTGTAATTGCATCTTGTGCTTTTTTCAATTTAGCAGCAGATACCATTTTCATGGCACTAGTAATCTGCATCGTTGATCCAATCGATGTAATTCTGTTACGTATTTCTTTTAAATTTGCCATACTACTTTATAATTATGAATTCAAAAATTATGAATTAGTAATTACTAAATTCTCGTAATTCGTAATTAACTGTATTGTGCTGAAATCTCTTTAGCAGCATTGGTCAATACATCAATAACTTCGTCAGTTAATTTTCCTGATTTAAGTGTATCTAAAGTATCTCTATGTTTCGCATTTAAATACTCTAAATAGTTTACTTCAAATTCTTTTACTTTATTCACAGGAACTTCTTTCAATAAGTTTTTAGATCCAGCATAAATAATTGCAGTTTGATCTTCAACACTTAATGGACTTGCTTGTCCTTGTTTCAAAATTTCAACATTACGTTGTCCTTTAGAAATTACATTCATTGTTGCGGCATCAAGATCAGACCCAAACTTAGCAAATGCTTCCAATTCACGGAACTGTGCTTGATCTAATTTTAATGTTCCAGATACTTTTTTCATAGATTTAATCTGAGCGTTACCACCTACACGTGATACAGAAATACCTACGTTAATCGCTGGACGTACACCTGAATTAAATAAATCTCCATCTAAGAAAATCTGACCATCTGTAATCGAAATTACGTTTGTTGGGATATATGCAGACACATCTCCTGCTTGTGTTTCAATAATTGGTAATGCAGTTAATGATCCACCTCCTTTAATTTTTCCTCTTAATGAATCAGGAACATCGTTCATTCCTTGAGCAATTGTATCGTCATTGATCACTTTTGCAGCACGTTCTAGTAAACGAGAGTGAAGGTAAAATACATCTCCTGGATACGCCTCACGTCCTGGAGGACGACGTAACAATAAAGATATCTCACGGTATGCAACTGCTTGTTTTGACAAATCATCAAATACAATTAATGCAGGTCTACCTGTATCTCTAAAATACTCTCCAACTGCTGCTCCTGCCATAGGTGCATATACTTGCATTGCTGCAGGATCAGATGCGTTTGCAGCAACAATAGTTGTATATGCTAAGGCTCCTTTTTCTTCTAATAATGCAACGATTCCCGCAACAGTAGATGCTTTTTGACCGATTGCAACATATATACAATATACTGGCTCTCCAGCATCGTAAAATTCTTTTTGATTGATAATAGTATCAATTGCAACAGTAGATTTTCCAGTCTGACGGTCACCAATGATCAACTCACGTTGTCCTCTACCAACTGGAATCATCGCGTCTACCGCTTTAACTCCTGTCTGTAATGGCTCAGTAACTGGCTCACGATATACAACTCCTGGAGCTTTACGTTCAAGAGGCATTTCGAAAGTTTCTCCTGCGATAGGTCCTTTACCGTCAATTGGGTTTCCTAATGTGTCAATAACACGACCTACAATTCCTTCTCCTACTTCTAAAGAAGCAATACGTTCAGTACGCTTTACAGTTGCTCCTTCATACACTCCTGTTGAAGGTCCTAATAATACAACACCTACATTATCTTCTTCAAGGTTCAATACAATTCCTTCCAATCCGTTATCGAATTGAACTAATTCTCCATATTGAACATTAGCAAGACCATATACACGCGCGATACCATCACCTACTTGTAATACTGTTCCTACTTCATCAAGTGATGCACCACCATCAAATCCTGATAATTGTTGCTTTAAAATTGCTGATACTTCAGCTGGTTTTATTGATGCCATATTATATTGTTTTAAAAAACTACTTTATTCGTATTAATTCTATGCGTTAAATTCTCTTTTCAGAACTTTTAACTTATTTGAAATGCTTGCGTCGTATTGAATATCTCCAACACGCAATATAAATCCTCCCAATATAGATGGATCTACAGTGTTTTCAAGAGACGCTTCTTTTCCTGTTAATTCTTTTACTTTTGACAGCACAGCTGTTTTTAAAGATTGTGTTAAAGGAATTGCTGAAGTAACTTTTGCAACTTCTTTACCTTTGGCAGCATCATACAACTTAATATACTGTGAAGCTACAGCTCCAAAATCAGCAATTCTTTTGTTACTAATTAGAATAGAAATTAGCCCTTTAGAAATTTCATTGATTTTTCCGTCAAAAATTGCTAACAAAGCGCCTTTTTTAATATCAGATTTCACAACAGTGCTATTCAATACCGTTTGCAATTCTTCGCTTTCAACCATTGTTGCGGTTATTAATTGCATATCAGTATAAGTATTATCGGCAATGTTCTGCTCTTGAGACAATTCTAAAATTGCTTTTGCGTATCGTACTGCTACTCTATTATTACTCATTGCTATTTTTTTAGCTGATTGTAACTTCTTTTAATAATTGCTCTATCAATTGAGATTGATCTTTATCGTTAGCCAATTCTTTTCTCACAACTTTCTCTGCAATTCCTATTGACAACTCAGCAACTTGGCTTTTAATTTCAGCTATCGCTGCTTGTTTTTCAGATTGAATAGTAGCTTGAGCGGAGGCTATTATTTTTCCAGCTTCGGCTTTTGCCTCATCTTTCGCTTCAGTAAGCATTGATTCTTTTATTTCACGAGCATCTTTCATCATGGAATCTCTTTCTGCACGTGCTTCTTTTAATAACTTCTCATTATCTGCATTTAAATTCTGCATTTCTTTACGAGCATTTTCAGCCGAAGTTAACGCTTCTCTAATTCCTTCTTCACGTTCATTAACTGCATTTAAAATTGGCTTCCAAGCAAATTTTCTTAACAACAATAATAACGCTATAAATAATAAGGTCTGCCAAAAGAAAAGACCTAATGAAAATTCATTTATTAATTTTTCCATACTAGATATTTTATATACTATTTAATTAATAATAAACACTACTAGTAACCAACCGTTACTAGTAGTGTTTAAGATGATTTAACTTACTGCAAACAATGCAGCAAATCCAATACCTTCAATAAGCGCCGCTGCAATCAACATCGCTGTTTGAATCTTTCCGTAAGCTTCAGGTTGACGTGCAATTGCGTCCATTGCTGAACCACCAATTCTACCGATACCGATACCAACACCGATAACTACTAAACCTGCTCCTACCATTACTGGAATTTCCATAATATATATAATTAAAAATTAAACATTCTACTTAATAATCGCGCTTTTATTAATGAGCACTTGCTTCATCATGATGCTCATGCTCTTCTGCAGCAAAACCAAAATATAAAGCCGATAACATTGTGAAAATATAAGCTTGCAATAATGCAACTAATACTTCAATTAAAGAAATGGCGAAAGACAAGCCAAATGACAATGTACTTCCAAACCAACTCTTAAAGAAAAACATCAAGCCAATCAAACTCATTAATACAATATGTCCTGCCTGCATATTGGCATATAGACGAATTAATAATGAAAAGGGCTTGATTATTATTCCCAATAATTCAATAGGGATTAATATTATGTATAAAGGTATTTTACCAAACCAAGGTAAAGTATCTCCTAAAGGATCAAAGATGTGTTTCCAGTAATCTTTGGTTCCTGTAAAATTTGTAATTAAAAAAGTTAACAATGCTAATGCTACAGTCACAGCAATATTTCCTGTAACGTTTACTCCTAATGGAGTCAGTCCAAAAATATTTAAGAACCATATAAAAAAGAATATAGTTAATAAATAAGGCATATATCTCTTGTATTTTTTTTCGCCAATATTAGGAATCGCAATATCGTCTCTAATGTACAATACAACTGGCTCAAACAACCTTCCAAATCCTTTTGAAATTCCACCGTTTTTCACATATGATTTTGCTAGACTTGTAAACAATAAAAACATTAATATACATGTCAATAAAATCATAAATGCTCCTTTGGTAAAAGAAAAGTCTAAAGGCTTGTCATTAATAGCGTGATGGTGGTCATCATAATTGATGGTTCCACTAGCGTCTGTTTTATAAATCTTATTATGATCTATCTTATAGTAGTTACCATTGTTTTCCGCAACTGTTTCTCCGTGATGAAATTTAGATGAAGAAAATAACTGTAAACCATTATCCCATAAAATAATAGGTAATGGAAATCCAACGTGTGCTTTCTCTCCATTATCTTTTTTATAAGAAAACAAATTAAAATCATACGAATCTAAAAGGTGGTGTTGAATATATTCCTTACGTTCAAGTTTTTGAGATTCTTTAAGGCTTAACTCTGAAGATTCAGTATGCTCATCTTCATGTTGAGCATTCACATGTACTACATTTAGTACTAGGAATAAAATAAGTATTTTAAGTAACGTTTTTCTTTGCATATCACTCAACTAATTCAGTGTCTATAAAATCGGTGCAAAGGTATGTTTTTAAATTAAAATGAAAAAAGAAATTTTACTCTTTATTTTGGTAAAGTTTATTTAGAATTTTAGATAGCGAAGTTGTTTCTAGAACTAGGCAAATGATATAAGGTACAAAGAATGATGAAAACTCTAATTTATCAATGTTTCCATCTAGTTTAAAAGAAGGGTAAATCAATAAAAAAAATACTAGGAACTTAATGAAACTTCCTCCTATAAAAAGAAAACCTAAATTATCTTTTTGGACTTCTTTTAATCTATAAATTACTGTGAAAATAATTGTAGCGAGTAGAAAGTTTATTATATAAGATACTATTATTTTATTTTCAAAAAGAGGAAATTCTAAGAAATATAAAACTCCCATATGAATTAATAGAACAACAATAAGTGAAAGAAATAGTTGCGTGTAAAAGTTTTTTATATCAGTATCAATAATCATCAATCGTGTAAGTTTTTAGTTTGTATAACTATACTTACCATTGCTGCTATTACCCCAATCATTGTTAAACCAACGGTAAACCAATTTCTATCATTTGGATACATTGTGTCTAGTTTTTTTCCAATATAAGCCCCAAGGTATATAGTCGCTCCCATCTGCAATCCTATTCCGGTAAGTTTGAGGTATTTATTAAGCGGTTTTTTCGGCGGTTTTTCCATTACTTTTTAGTTCTTTTACGCCAGATTTCATTGAACAAGTTGCGTTGAATATTGCTCCAGGCTCTACGGATAATTTATTGATATAAACTTCTCCGTTGATTACCGCCGAACTTTTTAACGATAATAGTTTACTCACAAGTAATTTTCCTGTAAACGCTCCTTCGATATCCGCATTGGAACACTCAACATCTCCATTTATAACTCCATCAGCCCCTATTATTACGCGTCCTGATGTTTTTATGGTTCCTTCTACGGTTCCGTCAATTCTATAATCTCCATCGGATTCAATAGCTCCTACGATCTTGGTTTTATTAGCAATAATATTTCTTTCAACAGTTTGTGATTGATTGTTTCGTTTCTCTGAAAACATGGTTAGTTGTTTTTTAATTCATTTATTTAAAGTCCGTCAATTGTTTCAATAACTTCTTTTGCTTTTTTACCCTCTTCTGTAGTAGAGTAATTTAACGACACGAACTCAAGCGCTTTTTTAAATGCTTCTACTCCTTCTTTTTTTCCAATAGCATATGCTCTTAATAATTCAAATTTTGGTAAAATTTTCAAGGATTCATATTTTATTATTGCATTGTCGGCACTTGCTATAACTTCTTGATATTTATTTTCTTGAAAATCATAATATAATTTTTTATATATATTTTCAGGTGAATTCTCATCATTTTCTAGTGCAATTAGTTCTTCTGGATTTTGAATTAACTTTGCATATTTTGAATCCGAATAATTTGAAATAATATCATTTTTATAATTCTCCGATTTGCTATCTTTCAATTCTGAGTAAATATTGTATAAGTGATATTTGGTCGGTAAAATATATTTTTCACTTGGAGAAAAAGTTAAGAGTTTTTCAAATCTTTCAGTAGCAATTTTATTCTCATTGAATTGTTCCTTGTATATTAATCCTAACTGATAGTAAGCCTCATTTCTCATTGTGGAAATACTATCAATTTTTGATTTTTCAGATGGTATTCTATCAATATAGGCTGCTAAATCGTATTTTTTAGAATCATCAATCTGTCCATTTATTTCTGAACTTACAATTTTAGAACTTGATATTTTACTTATGATATTTTTATCTGAAAGTCTCCAGTTATCTTCCAAAGGTCTGTTTCCCCATATTCTCTGGAATTCTTGAATTCCAAAACCGAGTACTTGTGTATTGTAAAAATACCATTTCCCATTTCCTGGATTTTGATCAAATGAAGTTGAAGAAACTCCTCCAAATCCAGTATTCACAATTTCTTGTTGCTCCTTTTCTTCTTGTGCTTTTAAAGCATCAATATAATTCTGGAAAAAAGTTTCTTGATCTACTTTATTCATTCCTGCTATACGAAGGATACTATCTGTAACTTTAGCGATTCCTTCTTGATAAATTACTTCTTCAAGATTTTTTCGTTTTCGCTCGAGTTTTCTTATTCGTTTGGTATTTTTATTTTGTGGAACACGAAAAACACTGTCGTAATATGCTCCTGCATCTACAAAATCTGCTCTGTCAAAACTTAAATTTCCCAATTGCTCGTAGGAAAGTCCTTGTTGAAATTGTTTAGCACCTTTCGCATGAACCGATTTTTTAAAATGTTCTTCAGAGGCGTCAATTCTTCCTAGTTTTTTATGAACAAGTCCTGCTTGATAATGCAATTCGTCTAAATAAGGTCGATCGTAACGATCTGCAATTAACCTGTCTAGTCTTTCAATTAATTCTTCTGTATTCGTATTTTCTGAAAGGTTTTTAGCCTTTTCAATCTCAGAATGAATTGTGTATTTATACGGTATTTTCTTTAGATCAATCACTTCCTGAAATGCTATTTGTGAAGAATCAATTTCATTGATATCGCGATATACTTGACCTAAAATAAAAAGATTTCTTGCTTTTTGTTCTCTATCAACATCTGTTAAAGTTGCTTGTTTCAAGTGATGGATTATTTTACTAGTACTATCCATTTCAGAATACACCATCGCCATCGCAGTGTGTGCCTTTTCTCGAATATTTTTATCAAGGAACTCTTCTTTTTTAAGTAATAACTGTAGTGTCTGTAGTGCTTGATTTTCGTTCTGTAACCTTAGTTCTGTTTTGGCTTTCCAGATTTTTGTTTCATGTATTAAATCTGCTGTTGGATAGTTTTGTATTACATAGTTAAATGCTTCTAATGCTGGAACAAATCGTTGCGAATAATAACGTGCTTTACCTAATAATAAATACGCATTGTCTATCTGTTTATTGCGTTCCTTTCCTTTGATATTCATAGAATGCTTCTGAACTGCAATCACTGCTTTTTCTTCTGCTTTTTCAAAAGAAGCATTAGAATCGTCACTAGATACTTGAACTCCAGGAATCGCCAGTTCGGACACTTTTAAAGGTTCAATAGGCAATCGCTGCCAGTAATCATCTTTATAAGCATCATTTAATTCTTTCAATCCTTTTTCAAAAGCCACATTACCGTTATAAAGAACGTTATACTTGGTAGTTACCGAATGAAAGCCTCGGTTCAGAGCAGCGTCTTTACTAACGGAACAAGCCGTTATAAGGATAACAACTATGCTTAAAATTATATATGTACTTAAGGTCTTTTTCAATCTAAAATAATTTGTTTCTTTTTTAACTAAAATCCCTTGTGTATATTGTCAAAGGGATGTAAAAATACAAATTAATTCAGAATATGCTCTTTTGTTGTTGGTTTTTAAGCGGAAATACTTCTTTTAAAAACAGAGGTCATACCTGCGAAGTCAGGAATACAAAGAATATTGAGTTTCAGATTTGTATCTTCACAAGAATGACAATGTTAAAATTCTCGCTTTAATTTTATTACTCGTTCGTTGAGTTCTAGTAAAAACTACAATCGTTTCTTACAATGCAAAATGTGCTTCTAGTTCTTTTAAAGTTGCTTCAGAAGTTTTAAGATCTTTAATAACAATCCCTTTTTCCAATACTACAATACGCTCACACACTTCGGTAACATGACCTAAATCATGACTTGAAATTAAAACAGTAATATCTTTATTCTCTACCAATTCTTTTAGCATTTGTTTTAAACGAATCTGTGTTGTAGGGTCCAAATTGGCAAAAGGCTCATCTAATATCACAACTTCAGGATTTCCAATTAATGCAGCAATAATTCCTGCTTTTTTCTGGTTTCCTTTCGATAAATCTCTTAAATATTTTTTCTTTCCAAGAATTTCGTCATTAAAAATCTCTTCAAATTGTTTTACAAACGCATCAATATCAGCTTTATTTTGACCTCTTAATTCGCCTACAAAATAAAAATATTCTTCGGGAGTTAAATAACCTATTAAAAAAGATTCGTCGATAAAAGATCCTGTAAAATTCTTCCAATCTTCACTTGTATTCACCTGAATACCATTGGTTGTAATTTTTCCAGTTGTAGGTTTTATCAAATCCAATAAAAGATTGAAAAATGTCGTTTTCCCAGCACCATTATTTCCTACCAAGCCAAGACTCTGTCCTTTTGGAATTTCAAGATTGTCAATTGTTAATACAGTCGTCTTACCGTATTTCTTAGTAATTTCAGTTGTGTGTATCATCTCTTTTATATTAGTTCTCTTGGCTGAAAGCCTCGATCATTTTATATTTTACCTTTAAATATCTATTCGTTATTGTTGTCATTAGTTTTTGGTGGAGTACAATTCCAATCAATCCCATTCCTGTAAGTATAGCGATAGCTAATTCAAAATTCACAAGCCAATTAACAAGTGCGAATATTCCCATAGGAATTATCATTAATGGAATTCCAATAATCCATTGAACCGCCCCAGTTCCTTGAAAATTAAATGCCGCCTTTTCATCTAGATTTATTTTCTTCCGATTGAAAGTTCCTCCATACATCATAACATGTGTATTTACACCAATGTTATAAATCGCAGCAGCAAAATGTGCAATTAAAATTTTCCATCCAAAATATACATACGGAATTCCCAATACAAATAAAATAACAACACTCAGAGACATCAATGTAAACTTTGATTTTAAATATTGCTTGTACTCAAAATTCTGACTCATCAACATTTTATAATAACTACTGTCCCATGCTGGAATAAATTGTCCAAAATTAATTAAGAAAATACCTGTCGAAAATATTCCTATAAAAGCATATAAAAACTCTTTATCTTGATACATGGGCTGTGGATAGAAAAACAATCCATATAATAATCCTATAGCGAGCATAGGCAAAGTAGATTTTGCTCTTTTATTTCTCCATAATAATTTTAAGTCTAGTTGCATAAACGGAGCGATATCTCCAAATTTTCTTGTCCATGCGAGTTCTGAAGTATTTGCTTCTTTTATCTTGTCCTGTACAGAACTATCTATATATAACTTGCTCTTTAATATATAGTAATTGTACATATACAATATTATTAATATCAGAATAGGTACGCCAATCATCATTGGATTTTCTATAATTCCCATAATTCCTGAAGAAATTATTGATGAAAATGAAACAATGTTGAAGTGATTTAAAGCAAATAAAGTTCCTGCTATTCCTACAATTGGTAAAAAAGAAATTGATGTTTTGGAAGAAAGGCTTTCAATAATAAAATTCAGAAAATTGATAATTAAAACTATCAATAATAAGGTTATTACCCAAACTAGAACGGTATTGGTTTTATAACCTTCATTCAACAACACTGCACCAAATGGAATGATGGCAAATAATGGCAAAATGTTAAAAAAAGAAGTCGCCGATTTTCCTAATACATAATTCACTACTTGACTCCTTTTAATAGGCAAGGTGAGCAATGGTTTTACGGTCATGACTGGCAATTTCTGCAAGAAAAATCGCATTACTAAATCTCCCAACATCCAATAAAATAAAAATCCTGTTACCGTTACAAATGGATCTGAATCCGGAAATTGTTTTTTTAAAATATAAAAAATTCCAAATCCCATTGCAAGAAACATTACTGTAAAGTATAAAGCGAAAAAACCCATTAAAATTTTTAATGCAATGCCTCTCTGCCAATACTGAGAACGAAAATATTGTTTCCATTCAAGGTTTAAAAAGTGCTTAATCATAGATAGTAGTCGTTGATTTCTTATTAGTTAGTATGCTAAGTTATGAAATTGTTACAAAAAAAAGTAAATTATAATTTTATGATATCCATAACATCGACTTCGGTAATTTGTTTCTTATTTTTGTATTCTAAATTTTCATATTGAATGGCACAATTTCACAACCTTACTATAAAAGAAATTAAAAAAGAAACTGTAGATGCTGTTTCCATAACATTTGAAATTCCTAAAAGTTTAATCTCAGAATTTCAATTCATCGCAGGACAATACATCACAATTAAAAAAGAACTAGAAGGAAAAGAATTGAGAAGAGCTTATTCTATCTGTTCAGATACTCGTGATGGTGACTTAAAAGTTGCTGTAAAATCGGTTGATAATGGCACTTTTTCAGTACATGCAACAAGTGTTTTAAAACAAGGTGATACACTTGAAGTTTCAAAACCTGAAGGTCGTTTTATTCTGGAGCCTCAAGACAATAAAAACTACATTGCTTTTGCTGCAGGAAGTGGAATTACACCTATTATGTCGATGTTAAAAACAACTTTAAAGACCAATAGTACTTTTACACTTGTCTACGGAAACAAAACTCTTGAAGATGCTATTTTTAAAGAAGAACTAGATCAATTAAAAATAGCGTATCCTGACAATTTTTATTTGCACTATGTATATAGCCGTAAAGATCTTGACAATGCTCTTTTTGGAAGAATTGATACTGGAACTGTAAACTATTTTGTAAAAAATGTATACAAGCATATTTCATTTGATAAAGCCTTTTTATGTGGTCCAGAAAAAATGATTCACCTTGTTACGGATACTTTAGTACAGAACAAAATGAGTAAAGAGAATATT
This sequence comes from uncultured Flavobacteriaceae bacterium, assembly GCA_905479835.1. Lineage (GTDB taxonomy): Bacteria > Bacteroidota > Bacteroidia > Flavobacteriales > Flavobacteriaceae > Urechidicola. Next base: position 19,941 of record CAJQNZ010000009.1, on the reverse strand, counting down.
TATTTTGAGTTGTTTTCTACTCCTATAGAAAGTGGAGAAAAGATAGAAATTGCAGAAGGAAATTCAGAAATTACAGTTATTCTTGACGATGAAAAAACGACTTTTCAAATGTCTCAAAAAGAACCTATTCTAAATGCTATCCTAAATCAAAACCTAGACGCTCCGTATTCTTGTCAAGGAGGTGTGTGCAGTAGTTGTCTTGGTCGTGTAACTCAAGGAGAGGCAATTATGGAAAAAAATGCTATTCTTACGGATAGTGAAATCGAAGAAGGACTCGTTCTTACTTGTCAAGCACATCCTACAACTTCAAAAATTACACTAGATTTTGATGATGTTTAGTTTTTACTCACTTCGACTCCGCTCAGTGAACAAAATAAATTGATGACTGAGCGAAGTCGAAGCAACTAATAAATAAAAATATGATTGAAGATTTATTAAAAGCAATTCCTATAGGTTTTGGGCTCGCATTTATGATAGGCCCTGTCTTTTTTATGCTGATTCAGACAAGCATTCTTAAAGGGGCTCGAGCAGCAATTGTTTTTGATATTGGTGTGATAGTTGCCGATATTGTTTTTGTGTTACTTGCCTATTATGGAAGCCATCAATTTTTAACCAAGATTAAAGATGATCCAAAATTATTTTTTCTTGGAGGTGCTATTCTTTTTATTTACGGATTGGGAATTTTCTTAAAAAAAGATAAAAAAGAAATTCACGCAAACCAGGAGTTTGATCTTCCTGAAAAAAACAATTATATAGGATTGTTCTTAAAAGGATTCTTTTTAAATTTTATTAATATTGGTGTGTTGGCTTTTTGGTTGTTTTTAGTTTTAGGTATTAGTCCTTCTCTAGAGATGAATGAAACTAGAATTTTTCAGTTTTTTGCGGCTATTATTGTTGCTTATTTCGTGACTGATCTGGGGAAAATTTTACTGGCAAAACAATTAAGAAATAAGTTAACTCCTACTGTTATTGTTAAAATAAAACGAGCTATGGGAATACTTCTCATGATATTCGGACTTGTTTTAATTTCTAAAGGTTTTATCCCTCAGGAAAAAATGGATATCAATAACTTTATTCAAAGAAGTAATTAGTCATATATTTAATCCCAAATTTGCGGTCTATCAATTCCTATAATTCTCAGGTAACTTAGTAATTGTCCTGTGTGTACAGACTCATGATAAACCATTCTATTTAGATAATCTCCTAACTTTTTACTTTGCCCTACTTCTTTTCGTTCAATTTTAACTGTATCTAAATCAGATTCTGAAAAGCCTTTAATCATGCTTAAAAATTCATTGCGAAAATTTTCAGCAAATTGAAGTTCATTTTGAAGATTCTTATACTTTAAATCTTTCCAAGGCGACTGATAGTCTCCCAAATTTCCTCTGTTTTCAATAATTCTATGGAATAGGTGCTCTCCTTCTAAAACATGACGTATCATTTCTATAATTGTAAAAGCGTCTTTATCTGGTTTCCAATTTAAATATTCATCTGGAATTCCTTCCCATAAATTAATACTTCTACGTCTAGTTTCTGAAAAATTTAATACTATATTTTTGACAGCAGTCATTACTCTATAACCTCAACAAAATTATTTTTTCTATCAACATCGGCCATAATCTGAGAAGGATCGATTTCTACTGATTTAATCGATTTTGAAGCCTTAAATGTATAAGTAGAATGTGTTCTAGCCCAATTTTCTAATTTCGTTGCGCTTGTAGGTTTTTCGCCAAGCATCATTCTTAACGGAATGTAAAAATCTTCTTTAGTCCCATCCATATAAGTTACTGAAACATCAATTGGCATTGGCATTCTTCCTTTTCTTTCAAGTGTAATGGATTTATTTGCAATTACTTTAATGCCATAATCAATCGTATTGGTTGTTTGTGTCCATTCATTTAAATACCAATCCAATTGTACTCCAGATACTTTTTCTGCAGTTCTCATAATGTCATTTGGTGTAGGATGTTTAAATTTAAAATCTTGATAGTATTTTTTTACTGTTTTATCTAAATTATCATCACCTATTATGTATCCAAGTTGTCTTAAAAATACACTTCCCTTTTGATACGCATTTGAACTCCATGTTCTATCTCGATGATATCTATCGCCATGGGTAGATAATGGTTCTTGTCTCTCAAGGTTTACGACATTAAAATAACTTCTGTAAGCCCCTGCATGTGGGTTTTCTAATTTAGTTTCTAAAACTAAGTCGTTCCATGCCTTGCTGTCTATATAAGATGTAAAACCTTCATCCATCCAAGAATGTTTTGACTCATTGGTTGCGATTACAAATTGAAACCAAGAATGTGCTAGTTCATGCTGCATCACTCCGATTAAACTTCCTAATGTCCTTTTGGCAGTAATTAAAGTAGACATTCCATATTCCATTCCACCATCTCCTGCTTGAATAACCGAATACTGCTTGTAAGGATAATCTCCAACCAATTCGTTAAAATAACTCATTGATTTTATGGTCATTTGTTCCATTAATTTCCAGTCTTCTATATTTTCAATATCTTTTTTATATAGAAAATGTAAATCAACATCGTTAGGGCCTTTTAAAATGTCGTGCGCATATTCATCGTCTGCTGCCCAAGTAAAATCATGAACTTTGGGTGCTTTAAAGTGCCACTTCAATTTTTCACCTTCAGGAAGTTTTAATGATTTTGTGCTATCTTCATATCCGTGACCAACTTCTTGTGGGTTTTGAAGATATCCTGTTCCTCCAATAGTATATTCTTTATCGATGTGAATAGTTACGTCAAAATCTCCCCACACTCCATGAAATTCTTGATTTATATAAGGATTTGCTTGCCATCCACTTACATCATATTCTGCCATTTTAGGATACCATTGTGCCATAGACAATGCAACTCCTTCTTTATTATTTCTTCCTGATCGCCTAGTCTGAACTGGTACTTGTCCTAAAAAATCCATGTCAAAAGTTACAGATTTATTTGGTGGAATTGGTTTGTTAAGCGTAACCTTTAGTATGGTTCCAATTACTTCATACTTTACAGGCTTTTTATCTTGTTTCAAAGAGTTTACATTAATAAACCCTTGTTCTTCAGGTTTTAAATTAGCAATATTTAAAACATTTTTTACAAACCTTCTGTCTGGATCAGGAATGTTTTTATAGTGATTGTACATCTCAGAGTCAGGCTGAAATGCATTGAAATATAAGTGGTAAAAAACGTGCGTCAATTCATCTGGAGAATTGTTGGTATAGACTAACTTTTGTTTTCCATCAAATTGATACGTATCAACATTCATGTCGATATCCATTGTGTAGTCAACATGTTGTTGCCAATAAGTAGTATTTGATTGTGCGCTTGTTGTAAGTATTCCGAGGACTAATAATGCTAAAAAAAGAGGTTTATTCATGTTTAATATTAATTAAAAATTTCGTTAAATTTAAATGTATTTTTAAGGCGAACACCTTTTTCAGTATGTTGAACAGTACATAGTTCTGTGTGTGCATCGTGTTCTAAAAACAGATAGTATTCTTGATCAGCTGCATTGTTTAAAAATAGTTCTTTTTCGTCTAATGTTATCAATGGACGCGTATCATATCCCATAACATAAGGTATTGGAATATGTCCAGTTGTAGGCAACAAATCTGCCATGAAAACGATTGTTTTACCTTGATATTGAATCTGTGGAAGCATTTGTTTTTCTGTATGACCATCTGCAAAAAAAATATCAAAACCTAAAGGTGAATTTTGCAATAAATTTGTTTTTGGCAAGTCAATAAAGTTCAATTGTCCACTTTCTTCTATCGGATTGATATTCTCCTTTAAGAATGAGGCTTTTTCTCTAGCATTAGGATTAATGGCCCAATTCCAGTGACTCTCATTTGACCAAAACTTAGCATTCTTAAATGCTGGTTCGTAGCCTGTTCTATTTTTGTTCCATTGAATTGAACCACCACAATGATCAAAGTGTAAATGTGTTAAAAACACATCTGTAATATCATCACGATGAAAACCATGTTTTGCTAGTGAAGAGTCAAGTGAATAACCTCCAAATAAAAAATAATAACTAAAAAATTTCTCTGATTGCTTATCGCCAACTCCTGTATCTATTAATGTCAATCTATCACCATCTTCAATCAGCATACAACGCATACTCATACTGATCATGTTCTTGTCATCCGCAGGATTGGTGCGTTGCCATAAAACCTTCGGGACAACACCAAACATTGCTCCTCCATCAAGTTTAAAATTGCCTGTTTCAATAGGATAAATTTTCATGTGTTTTTATCTATTTATTTTTTAGTTGTTACCTATGTTCACTATTAATCTTTCCAATAAGAGATATTGTTTTTAACATGCTCGATTCATATTTGGGGTTTCTACAAAAATGCAAAAAATAATAGAAATACTTCGTTAAGGATGTGACAAAAATTATCAAATTACTTTTAGTGTCATTTCGAAGTATTGAGAAATCACATCTTATTGCTCAATATTAGATTCTTAGAATACGAATTATACTATAGTCGAAAAAGAAAAAACCTTCCTGAAATTCAGAAAGGTTGTTGAGGCGTCGAGCGGATTCGAACCGCTGTAGGAGCTTTTGCAGAGCCCAGCCTAGCCACTCGGCCACAACGCCAATTGTGGTTGCAAATTTAGTTATTTTTAATTTCCAAACAAGGATTTTTCTTATTTCCTTTTCTTTCTTAATTCGACGGTTACTTTTTCTACATTTCCGCCTATCGGAGGGTTTATTTTTGAAACTGAAACTTCTGCAAGATTTACCATTGGTATTTCGTCAAAAATCCGATCCAAAATCCGATCTGCAACATATTCCAACAATTTTGCTCGGATAGCCATTTCTTCTTTAACAATTTTATTTAAATGAACGTAATCAACTGTGTCTGAAAGGCTGTCTGTTTTTGTTGATTTCGATAAATCTGCTTTTACTTTTATATCTACACGGTAGTCAGAACCAATTTTTTCTTCTTCAATTAAGCAACCGTGATATGCATAGACTCTGATATTTTGTACTTTTATAATTCCCATTATTAAAACTTTATACAAATATACTTGTTTTACTGTTTTCAAATAGATTTTTCAGATATTTGTAAAAACTATTTCTTAATTCTATTCTCATGAAAATTCGCCAAAAATTCTTAATTGGTTTTATAATACTTATTACCTCAATCATACTTATTGCTCAATATTGGGCTCCTATTTTGTGGAGTTTTCTATTGATAATTCCATTATTTCTGATGGGAATTTACGATATGACTCAATCAAAACATGCGATAAAACGAAATTTTCCAGTTTTAGGGAGAATGCGGTATCTTCTTGAATCCATTCGTCCAGAAATACAACAGTATTTTGTTGAAACAGATACGGAAGGTCGACCGTTAAATAGAATCTTTAGATCTCTTGTATATCAACGTGCTAAAAAAGAAAATGATACAACACCTTTTGGAACTCAAATGAATGTTTACCGTTCTGGATACGAATGGATGGATCATTCTATGTACGCCAAGACTCTGGATAAAAATTATATTGAACCTAAGGTTACAATTGGAAATAAGGATTGTAAACAGCCTTATGATTGTAGTCTTTTAAACGTTTCTGCTATGAGTTTCGGTTCTTTAAGTAATAATGCTGTTATGGCATTGAATAAAGGTGCCAAAATGGGTGGATTTGCTCACAATACTGGCGAAGGAGGATTGAGCCCTTATCATTTAAAATATGAAGGAGATTTAATATGGCAGATAGGAACTGGATATTTTGGGTGTAGAAATGATGATGGAACTTTTAATCCTAAAGCCTATGCTGAAGGAGCGCAAAAACATCAAGTAAAAATGATAGAATTGAAACTATCACAAGGTGCAAAGCCTGGACATGGTGGAATTCTTCCTGCTAAGAAAAATACAGAGGAAATTGCAAAAATAAGACATATAAAACCATTTACGGATGTGCATTCACCTCCTGCACATGCAGCTTTTTCTAATCCTAAAGAAATGATGGAGTTTATAAAAGAATTGCGTGATCTTTCTGGAGGGAAACCTGTTGGTTTTAAATTGTGTGTTGGGAAAAAACAAGAATTTAAAGATATCTGTGAAGAAATGATTAAATCTGGTATAAAACCTGACTTTATTTCTGTTGATGGTGGTGAAGGAGGAACTGGTGCAGCTCCTGTTGAGTTTTCTAATTCTATGGGAATGCCACTTCGTGACGGTTTGGTTTTCGTGCATGACACATTGGTAGGATATGATTTAAAAAAGGATATTAAGTTAATTGCTTCTGGAAAAATAATTTCTGGATTTCATATGGCTAGAGCAATCGCTCTAGGTGCAGATGTATGTAGTAGTGCAAGAGCGATGATGCTTGCTGTTGGTTGCATTCAAGCGTTGTTGTGTAATAATAATAATTGTCCTACAGGTGTGGCAACACAAGATAAATCATTAGTAAAAGGATTAGTGGTTGAAGATAAGGCAGAAAGAACGAAGAATTATCATGAGGAAACCGTAAAAAGTTTCTTAGAATTGGTCGCTGCCTGCGGATTGAATTCACCTGATGAAATTACGAGAGACCATATTAATAAACGCGTTGGGATAAACAAGACCATGAAGTTTAGTGAACTTTTCCCTTATGTTGAAGCGGGAAATTTATTAAATTAAGAAGTTACTTCTTATCGCTTTATATCCTATTATTTACTTAATTTTGTATTTCAGTTTTACACTATGTCAGAAGAAACAAAATCGTTGAATTTTATTGAACAAATCGTTGAAGAGGATTTGGCAAACGGAATGGATAAAAACAAATTACGTTTCCGTTTTCCTCCTGAACCTAATGGTTATTTACATATTGGCCATGCAGCATCTATCTGTCTTAACTTTGGATTGGGAGAGCGTTATAACGCTCCTGTAAATCTTCGTTTTGACGATACGAATCCTGCAAAAGAAGAACAAGAATATGTTGATGCTATAAAAAAAGATATTGAATGGCTTGGTTTTAAATGGGATCAAGAACTCTATTCTTCTGATTATTTTCAACAATTATATGACTGGACTGTTGAACTTATCAAAAAAAGGAAAGCATATGTTGATGAGCAATCATCTGAAGAAATAAGAATTCAAAAAGGTACGCCTACTTCTGCTGGAACGAATAGTCCATATAGAAATAGATCTGTTGAAGAAAATCTTGATTTGTTTGAAAAAATGAAAAAGGGAGATTTTGAAGAAGGATCAATTGTTTTACGTGCCAAAATAGATATGGCTCATAACAATATGCATATGCGTGATCCTATCTTATATCGTGTACTTAAAAAAGCACATCATAGAACTGGTACAAATTGGTGTATTTTTCCAATGTATGACTGGACACACGGTGAATCTGATTATATAGAACAAGTTTCCCATTCTATCTGCACACTTGAGTTTAAAAGTCATCGAGAATTATATGATTGGTATCTTGATCAAGTAGTTTCTTCTGATACATTACGTCCGAAACAACGAGAATTTGCAAGACGTAACTTAAGTTATACTGTGATGAGTAAGCGTAAGTTATTACAACTCGTTGAAAATAAAATTGTAACTGGATGGGACGATCCTAGAATGCCTACAATTTCAGGTTTGCGAAGAAGAGGATATACACCTGAATCTATTGTGAATTTCAGTAAAATGTCTGGTATTTCTAAAAGAGATAATGTAACTGATGTGGCTTTATTGGAGCATAGTATAAAAGATCACTTGAATCAAATTACTCCAAGAGTAATGGCTGTCTTAGATCCTGTAAAAGTTGTGATTACAAATTATCCTGAAGGTAAAGAGGAATTTCTAGATGCAGGTTATAATGATTATGCTGAAGGATTTGGAAGTAGAAATGTGCCTTTTTCTAGAGAAATTTATATCGAAAAAGAAGATTTCAGAGAAGAGGCAAACAAGAAATTTTTTCGTTTAAAATTGGGTAAAGAAGTGCGCCTTAAAAACGCATATATTATCAAAGCTGAAAGCTGTACAAAAGATGAAAACGGAAACGTTACAGAGATTCAATGTACTTATGACGAAGATTCACTAAGTGGAAGTGGTTCTGAGGCTAGCCAACGCAAAGTGAAAGGAACATTGCATTGGGTTTCAGCAAAACATGCTGTGGAAGCAGAAGTAAGGGTATACGATCGTTTATTCAACGATGAAGCGCCGGACGGACATAAAGATAAAGAGTTTATGGAGTTCTTAAATCCTGACTCTCTAGAGGTCATTACTGCTTATATAGAGCCTAGTTTAAAAACGGCAAAAATTGGAGATCGTTTTCAGTTCCAACGAAAAGGGTATTTCTGTATTGATAATGATTCGTCTGATGGAAAACTCGTTTTTAATAGAACCGTTCCTTTAAGAGATTCATGGGCCAAAGAAGAGAAAAAATAAGTCCTATTTGAACTTTATAAAAAAATACAAGCAACAAATCTATTTTCATTTAATACTGAATTTGATTGTTGCTTTTAGTATTACATTATCTTCTTATTATCACATTCCGTTAAGTGGTTTTAAGAGTTACACTATCTATTTTGTTCACTTTCTGCTACTTCAATTTTCTTTTTTCGGGATACTCTATTTATTAAGTATCAATAAATATGTGTTCTATACTATTTTCCCAATATTGTTTCTTTCTCTTTCTCTGTTGGGTTTTTACAAATATTCGCTAGATATTACTATTTCTATGGATCTTATAGAAGCGATTTTTCAAGTAAGTCTTATGGTAAGCCTTGATTTAATTTCCGGCTATACACTCCTTTTAATTGCTGTATTCCTATTGATTCTGTTTTTTATTTTTCGCCTTTATTCAAGAATCTCAGTAAACCAATTAAAATCCCCTCTGTTATTTCTAGCCGTTATTGGTGTTATATCCTATTTTATTGTTGAGAAAATAAGACATGATACATTTAACAGTCGATTGCCTTATGTGGCTTTTCATGGTGTTAAAGATTATCTTACTTCTGATGAAATTACACTTAAAAAAGTTCCTGTAGAAGTTACTTCAGAAAAAGAAAATGTGAGTTTTATTTTTGTTCTTGGGGAGTCTGTAAGATCAGATCATATGCAATTAAATGGTTATCAAAAGGAAACAAATCCAAGATTGGTAAAAAGAAAAAACCTCATTAGCTATAAAAATCTATATACTGAAAACACGCATACTGTTGCTAGTATTAAACAAATATTGACTGATAAAAGTATAGATGATCCTGATGATTATAATGATTTTTACTCTATTTATTCGATATTAAATACTGCAGATTTTAATACATATTGGATTGCTAATGGCGACATAGTAAAGGGCTATGAACCTATCATTAAAAGCAATAAAAAATTGCTATTAGTTGATAAATTTAAAACAGTGATGAGTTTTAACAAGTCGCTGGATCAGGAGATGTTTATTTCATTTGATAGTATTTATAAAAAGAAAGAGAACCAGTTTATAAGCATGCATATGATAGGAAGTCATTGGTGGTACGAGAATCGGTATTCTGATGAATTTAGAAAATTTAATCCGGTAATTAAAAGCAAGTACATCCCGAGTCTTAAAGAAGAAAATCTCTTGAATTCTTATGATAATACGATTGTTTACTTGGACTATTTTTTGGATGAATTGATTAAAAGAGTTGATAAAAATAATGACTCGTCAATTGTAATGTATGTTTCTGATCATGGAGAAAGTCTTGGAGAAAATGGCAAGTGGCTTCATGCTCAAGAAGCGGAAGCCTGTAAAAATCCAGCAATGATTGTATGGTATTCTGATCGTTTTAAAAATAAATATCCAGAATATGTCGCTTCTCTAAATGAAAATGCTACAAAAAAAATAACTACCGATTTTTTCTATCACAGTGTCATAGATTTCTATAAAATAGAAAACTTTAATTATGATAGATATCAAAGTATCTTCCGAAAAGGAAATTTCTAAATTAGTTGATTTTCAACGTTTTTAATACCGCCTCAATTTCGAACATATAATCTCTTTTATTGGCCGTAGGAGCATAGGTAAATCCTTCAACAACAATAAGACGGTTATTTAATTTATCAACTACAGTATAATTTAAGAATGGACCTGCCATAAAATCATTTTTCATTTCCCATTTTCCACGAGTTTCAAAGGCTTTTTTTCCATCCAATTCTATATTAAATATATGAGGAGAATACGCTTGTTCTGTGATAAGATATTTTCCTTCTTTACTTCCAGGAATGTGTTTTTTACCAATCGTATCACGAATAGAAACTATGTTTTTCCCTTCTTCATCTTCTTGAGAATTAATAGGCAATTGGTACACAATCAAGTTCATTGATTGACCTTGTTTAATATGCTGTCTCATCCATAAGAAATCTCCTGTATCATCGACCAATCTATAGGTATCTGGAATCTGTATTGTAATTCCAAAATTCTCCAGTGTTTTTAATTTTGTTATGTCAAATTGTTTTTTTCTTAATCGATATTGCACTGCCTTTAAATCTGAATTTTTAAAAGTCGTTATAATTTCTTGCTTTCTGTTGTAGATTTCTTCCAACAACGATTTTTGATCTACACCTGTAAGCTTTATAATGGTCTGTGGTTGTGCATAAACATTAGATTGAATAGAAAAATCTGTTTTTTCTCCTATGCCAACAATTAATATATTCTTTAAAGATTTAAACATTGTTCCAAATGACTTTATAGGAACTTGAGTAACTCCAAATTGCGGCTCGTTCTGTGGTAATCCCAACACTCGTTCTCCAGTAACGTTACGTAAAGAATCTCCTTCTATTCCTTGCCATAGATTGTTGTCCATTACTACCAATAACTGATTCATTCGGCCATTAGAATCAACTAAAACTGGTTTATAATCTTTAGAGGAGCAAGAAGTAAAAAGCACTATTAATCCGACAATAAAGGTGAGTTTGTTCATAATCTAACTTTTAAATATTTTTAGTTTCATTCCAGGTTTCAGAGATTTAACGCTCCAAATATTGTTCCATTCTTTCAAATTTTGAACTGAAACTGTAGGAAATTTCTTAGAAATTGTCCAAAGGGAATCTCCTTGTTTAACTACATACGTTGAGTAACTTCCTTTTGGAGTTACATTTTTTTGAGTTGTATTGCTCGGTTTAGAAGAAGAAATTAATTTTCGTGGATGAATAACCAATCGTTGTCCTATTCTTAAACGGTTGCTCCGTAAACCGTTCCATCTTTTAATAGAATTTACACTTACACCATATCTATTAGCGATTTTTCCAAGATAATCTCCACTTTTTACGCTATAACGTATTTGATCTTTTGCCTCAATCAATTCTGGAAGTGCAGTTTCTCTTTTCGCTTCTTCAGCATCGATAAAAGCATGCAGTTCTTTTTCCTTATTTAAGTATTCGCCAATATTGTATAAAGGTAGTTTTACATAGTAATTTTTATCTTTTCTAAAGGGAATAATATCCAATTTATATTGAGGATTTAAATATTGAATCATCTCGATATCAATATCTAAAAAGTTTTTTAATTGGTCAAATGTTACTTGTTTCTTAATGTGAATTGTATCTGTTTCGAATAGGTTAACATATGGTTTATTAGAATAAATTCCATGCTCATTGGCATATTCAAATATGTAAAGAGTTGCATAAAAGGCAGGAACATATCCTGCTGTTTCTCTCGGTAAAAATTTACGAATATTCCAATAATTTCTTTTTCCTCCAGACCTTCTGATGGCTTTATTTACATTTCCTGGTCCAGAATTATACGCCGCCAATGCTAGATCCCAATCACCAAATAATTTATGCAATGCTGATAGATATTGACAAGCAGCTTCTGTCGCTTTATATGGATCTTGACGTTCATCAACGTAAGAGTTTACATTGAGTTTAAACTGTTTTCCTGTCTGATACATAAATTGCCATAATCCTGTCGCACCAACTCTAGATTTTGCCCTAGGCTTCAACGCAGATTCAACAATTGCAAGGTATTTTATCTCTAGCGGAATATCATATTTATCCAAATGCTCTTCAAACATTGGAAAATAATATTGAGCTCTAGACATCAAGGTAGAAAAAGATTTTTTGCGCGACTTTAAATATGTCTTAATCAGTCGTTCAAGACTTTGATTATACACAATATTAAATGGTGTGCGATCATCCAGTATCTTAAGTCTAGATTTAAGTAGGCTTGTAGGAAGTTCTTCTAATTGAATTTCTACTAACTCTCCGTCTTTTAAAACAAATTGCGCTGCGTCTTGAATTAAAAATTCTTCTGAATCATATAATGGTGAGTTGTATAATTCTTTCAACCAAAGACTATCAATTAATGTCGTTTCTTGTATCGATTCTTGAATTCTACTGTCTACTTTAGGATCGTTTAAATAGATTGTATCATTGGTTGCAGAAATTGAAAATCTTCTTGAAGGTTCCACTTCAATAGTCTCTTTCAATTCTATAATTTTCACTCTCAGTGAGTCTTTCTTTGCTACTATTAATGAGTCTTGAGCATTTAAAAAAAAACTCAAAAATAAAAATAATAAGGGTGTTTGTTTTAATAATTTCATAGGTGCTTAAAGTATCTCTACAACGATAGGACAATGATCTGAATGCTTGGCTTCTGGCAAGATATACGCTTTAGAAATTTTATCTTTAAGCGGCTCTGAAACCATTGCGTAATCAAGTCGCCATCCTTTATTGTTTGCTCTAGAATTGGCTCTATAACTCCACCAAGAAAATTCTTGGGACTCTTTATTCAGATAACGAAAACTATCTATAAAACCACTTTCTATAAAATTTCCAATCCAAGTTCTTTCTTCGGGTAAAAATCCTGAAACTCCTTTCATTTTTGGGTTATGAATGTCTATCTCTTCATGACATATATTGTAATCTCCACAGACAATCAAATTTGGAATTTCTTTCTTCAAGTTGTCAATATATTCTTGAAATTCGTCCATATAATTAAACTTAAAATCTAGTCTTTGCATATTGGTTCCAGAAGGTAAATACAAACTCATAATCGATACCTCATCATAATCAACACGTAGATTTCTTCCTTCAAAATCCATCGTTTCAATTCCTGTTCCGTATTCTATATGGTTCGGTTCTTTTTTGCAAAAAACAGCAACGCTAGAATATCCTTTTTTCTGTGCTGAAAACCAATAATGAAATGGATATCCAGCATTTTCAAACAAGGTCACGTCCAATTGTTCTTTATGTGCTTTCGTTTCTTGAATACATATTACATCAGGATTTTCTTCTTTTAACCATTCGACAAAACCCTTTTTTATTGCAGCACGAATTCCATTAACATTGTAAGATATAATTTTCATTTTTATATTATTATAATTTCATTTCAGGAATAATACCTTCAATAATTAATGTTCCTTCTGTTGCTTCTTGAATTTCTTCAACTGAAACTCCTGGCGCTCTTTCTAGTAAATGAAATGCTCCGTTTTTCACTTCTAGTACTGCTAAATTGGTCACAACCTTCGTAACACATCCTACGCCTGTTAATGGTAGTGAACATTCCTTTAAAATTTTAGACTCTCCACGTTTATTGGTGTGCATCATTGCAACAATAATGTTTTCCGCAGAAGCTACTAAGTCCATCGCTCCACCCATTCCTTTCACCATTCTACCAGGAATTTTCCAATTAGCAATATCTCCATTCTGAGCAACTTCCATTGCTCCAAGAACAGTTAATTGAACGTGCTGTCCTCTTATCATTGCAAAGCTTGTTGCAGAATCAAATAATGATCCACCTTTAAGAACAGTAACCGTTTGTTTTCCTGCATTTATCATATCTGCATCTTCAGTTCCTTCTACTGGAAAAGGTCCCATTCCCAGCAATCCGTTTTCTGATTGAAATTCAACCTCAATACCTTTAGGAATATAATTGGCAACTAATGTTGGAATCCCTATTCCTAAATTAACATACCATTTATCTCTCAATTCTTGTGCGATTCTTTGCGCTATTTCTTGTTTACTCAGTCCCATTCTTTATGATTTAGGCGTAACTGTACGTTGCTCAATTCTTTTTTCATACGCAGTTCCTTGAAATATACGTTGTACAAAAATTCCAGGTGTGTGTATCTGATTTGGATCTAGTTCTCCTACAGCAACCAATTCTTCTACTTCAGCAACAGTAATTTTTCCTGCCATTGCCATCATTGGATTAAAATTTCGAGCTGTACCTTTAAAAATAAGATTTCCCGCTGTATCACCTTTCCATGCTTTTACAAAAGCAAATTCTGGTTCAAATGCATGTTCAAGTACATACATTTTTCCTTTAAATTCTCTCGTTTCTTTTCCTTCTGCGACTTCAGTACCATATCCTGCAGGTGTATAAAAAGCGGGTATTCCTGCTCCAGTCGCTCTGCATCTTTCTGCTAATGTTCCTTGTGGTATTAAATCCACTTCTAGCTCACCAGAAAGCATTTGCCTTTCAAATTCATCGTTTTCACCTACGTAAGATGAAATCATTTTTTTTATTTGACGTTTTTGTAACAACAATCCCAATCCAAAATCATCAACTCCTGCATTGTTGGAAATACAAGTCAATTCTTTTACTCCTAGTTTTACCAATTCAGAAATACTGTTTTCTGGAATTCCGCTCAACCCGAAACCTCCCAACATAAAAGTCATTCCATCAGTAACACCAAGTAATGCTTTTTCAGCGTTTTCTACAACTTTATTAATCATTCTTATTACTTTTATTACAGTTAAAATTCTGGTCCTTCATCTTCTAGTTCTTCTAGTGGATTTTCTTCTAATTCTTTTTCTTTAGAGCAATCCAATTCAATACTTAAATTTTCAGGTTTTTTAAAGTCTTCTTTACTAACGTTCAAAGAAGAGTCCGCATAACATTTTTGATAATACAATGCCCAAATAGGAAGCGCCATTGATGCTCCTTGACCATATGTAATTCCTTTAAAATGCGTTGCTCTGTCTTCTCCTCCTACCCAAACTCCCGTCGCTAGATTTGGTACGATACCCATAAACCATCCATCAGATTGATTCTGAGTTGTTCCTGTTTTTCCAGCAATAGAATTGGTAAATTCATATGGATATCCAGTAGCAACATTGTCCGGATAACTTCCCCATTTACTTCGTAATCGTTGCCCTGATCCAGATTTAGTCACCCCTTCCATTAAATTTAAAACCACATAAGCAGACTCTTCATTCATCACCTCTTTCGTTTTAGGAGTGAATTGCTCTAGAATCGTTCCGTTTTTATCTTCTATTCGCAGAATCATCATTTGTTCAACGCGCAAACCTCCATTAGCAAAAGTAGAATAAGCGCCTACCATTTCAAATAAGCTTAAATCTACAGATCCTAAAGCGATTGCTGGAACTTCTGGAATCTCACTTTCTATTCCCGCATCCTGCGCAAATTTTGCCACCGTTTTAGGGTGAACTTTATGAATCAATCGAGCAGTAATTACATTTACAGAACCTGCAAGCGCATCCTTTAGATTCAACATACCTCCATATTTTTCGGTAGCATTTTTAGGCGACCAATCTTCTGGCATTCCATAATCATCTTTCGGAATTGTATAAGGTGTGTTAGGGTATTCCTCACAAGGTGACAATTGCAATTGATTAATTGCAGTAGCATATACAAAAGGCTTAAAAGTTGATCCTACTTGTCGTTTTTGTTGTTTTACAGCATCGTATTGAAAATGCTTATAATCTAATCCTCCAACCCATGCTTTTACATGTCCTGACTGTGGTTCAATTGACATTAATCCAGCACGTAAAAAATGTTTATAATAACGGATTGAATCAAGAGGGCTCATAATCGTATCTATATCTCCTTTCCATGAAAAAACACTCATCTGTGTTTTTTTCTTGAAAGATGCTCGAATCTCTTCATTGGACTTTCCGTTATTTTTCATTCTCTTCCATCGATTAGACCTCTTCATTGCCTGATCCATAGTTATATTGACCTGCTTTTTATCAATATCATAAAAAGGTGCTGTCCTATTTCTTTTTTGTTCTTTAAAAAATATCCTTTGAAGATTGGATATGTGTTCTTGCATTGCTTCTTCTGCATATTTCTGCATTCTAGAATCTAGGGTTACATAGATCTTCAATCCATCTCTATGAAGATTGTAATCTCCGCCTTCTGGTTTTGGATTTTCTTTAATCCATCCTTTCATAAAATCTCGTAAATATTCTCTGAAATAAGTTGCATAACCATCGGAATGGCCTTCTCTATGTAGATCAAGACCTAAATCCATTTTCTGTAATGAATCTTTTTCAGAGGTAGACAGAAAATTATTTTTCTCCATTTGCTTTAATACAACATTTCTACGGTTCAAAACCATTTCTTCTCTTCGAATAGGGTTGTATAATGAAGAGTTTTTAAGCATTCCTACCAACATTGCTGACTCATGCTGCTCCAATTCTTTTGGTTCTTTTCCAAAATAAATTCTAGATGCTGAACGTATTCCAACAGCTTGATTTAAAAAATCGTATTTATTTAAATACATCGTTAAAATTTCCTTCTTTGTGTATTGTCTTTCTAGACGAATAGCAATGACATATTCTTTAAACTTCTGCTTTAATTTTTGAAAAGTATTGGTGTTAGGTTCCCTTTTATGAAATATTAATTTAGAAAGTTGTTGTGTAATTGTACTTCCTCCTCCTTTGCTTCCAAGCATTATAATGGCTCTTGCAGTTGCTTTAAAATCAATTCCTGAATGACTATAAAAACGCTCATCTTCTGTTGCAATTAAAGCGTCTATTAAATTTTGAGGGATGTCATTAACACGAACAGGCGTTCTATTTTCTTTAGCATATTTACCAAGTGTTTTTCCGTCTATTGAAATCACTTCAGTTGCGAGGTTGTTTTCTGGATTTTCTAAATCATTAAAATCTGGCATATCGCCTAGTGCTCCTATTGAGGCCAA
Organism: uncultured Flavobacteriaceae bacterium; assembly: GCA_905479835.1. Lineage (GTDB taxonomy): Bacteria > Bacteroidota > Bacteroidia > Flavobacteriales > Flavobacteriaceae > Urechidicola. The sequence continues at coordinate 3,075 of CAJQNZ010000009.1, read as the reverse complement.
TAAAAAAGGGAGGATTGCGAAAATAGTTCCGCCAATAACAAATCGCCAAAACCATTTTAAATACTTTTTTTCCTCAATTTGTGATGAAGTTTCTTTGTCTGTCATTCTATTTTATTCTTTTAAGGGTTCAATACTCAACCCTACATCAGTGATACCTTTTAACGAATCTAGCCCTTGAATATTGCCGTTTTTACGCATTGCTTGTTCTACCTTTATAAGGTAGTTTCCGTATTGATTAAAACGTGCTTTTTCTTTGTAAAAGAGTTTGTTTTCTTTGATATCCGTATATCCAGACCCTAGAAAATTACCCAATCTATCGGTCATTTCATATTCCAATGTGTCTACAACTCTATAACCGTCAGGAAACTCAATTTGAGATATTAAAAATAAATTATTAAACGCATAGTCTTTATTATTTCTAATATTTATAAAAATATTGTTTTGAAAAACTGTATCTGTAATTTCTATGTTGAACTCAACAACATTATTGGCTTTCCAAACATTGTTTTCAATCGAATAGTATTGATTGTAAGCATCTTTTTCAATACAAGAATACAGTCCAAATACTACAAATAATAAAATCAATAATTTACGCATTCTTTTGATTGTTATTATTTGGTTTTCGTTTTGGTTTCCGTTTCTGATTCTGGTTTTTATTAGATTGCCCTTGAGGTTTTTGTTTTTGGCCTTGATTATTCGGCTTCTTTTTACCTACATATTTTTTTTTGTTGGGTCTTCTCTTTTTACTTTGTTTTGGTTTGTCAAATCGTGTCAAACTATCTTGACCTACTGCATCTTCAAAACTAACTTTTGGAACAACAGGTGTATCCAATTCGTAATCTTCTAAAGATGTAATCATTTCCCCACCTTTATTCGATTCAATGATTTCTTTTAATTGTGATAAATCCAATTTATACCATTTGAAAGAATCGTTTTTATAGGTGTACCAGAATTCTTCTTTAAAAATATCCATTTTGACAAAAACAGCATCTCCTTTTTCTGTCTTAAGAATAGTATCTTGTTTTGGAAACCCTCTTAATGCGTCAAGATATGTGTCCAACTCAAAATTTAAACAGCATTTTAATTTTCCACATTGACCTGCCAATTTTTGTGGATTAAGAGAGAGTTGCTGGTAACGAGCAGAAGCCGTATTTACTTTTTTAAAATCTGTCAACCATGTAGAGCAACACAACTCACGTCCACAAGAGCCAATACCTCCAAGTCTTGCTGCTTCTTGACGTAAACCTACTTGTTTCATTTCAACTCTAATACTGAATGCACTTGCTAAATCTCGAATTAATTGTCGAAAATCTATTCGTTCTTCTGCCGTATAATAAAATGTTGCTTTGTTTCCATCACCTTGAAATTCAACATCAGATAGTTTCATTTTAAGACCAAGACGACCCAAAATTTCTCTACCTCTACGTTGCGTTTCAATTTCTCTGTTTCGAGATTTTTCCCATATTTCAAGGTCTCTTTTCGAGGCTTTACGATATACTTTTTTTATTTCTTCACTATCTATTGCTACTCTTTTTTTCTTCATTTGGATTCTCACCAATTCTCCTGTAAGAGAAACGGTACCGATATCGTGTCCAGGTGAACCTTCAACGGCAATTACTTCTCCCATACATAATTGAAGTTTTTCATTTTTAAAAAAATGCTTTCGCCCATTTTTAAAACGAACTTCAACTATATCAAAAGGTTCTTGACCATTTGGAAGTGTCATATTGGAAAGCCAATCAAAAACAGCAAGTTTACTTCCGCTTCCACAAGTTCCCGATCCACAATCTCCATTACTTTTGCATCCTTTTGGAACTCCGTTTGTATCTGTTGAGCACGAATTACAGCCCATAAATTTTTATATTTTTAAATGTTTTAAAGAATACTCTTTAAAACATTGTAAGATTCAATTAAATAATACCACTAATCTGTAAAGATATGGAATATTGAGAAATTAATAAAAAAAGATTTTTGAACTAAATAAATTGTTTGAAGTACTTATATAACGATATGATTTCAAGAATCGTATTTGTTTAGTAAAAGAATAGAAAATAAAGCTGTTGTAGATTGTTTTTACTTCTTAAATTTCAACACTTCTGAACGTCCTTTTTTGAAAATTTTGTTGCTATTATGAGTCCCTTTTCTGAGTGCTTTTTGCTCTTCAAAAGTTAAAGTAATAATTTCTTTACACGCATCTGAACAACAAGTATTCATTTTTTCTTTACAAGAATTACATTGAATAAATAGTAAATGACATGCTTCATTATCACAGTTCACATGTTCATCACAAGGTTCTCCACATTGATGACAATTCGAAACTACATCCTCAGAAATGCGTTCGCTTCTTCGATGATCAAACACAAAGTTTTTCCCAATGAATTTATTTTCAATTCCTTCAGCATTCACTTGTCTCACATAATTTATAATTCCACCTTCTAGTTGAAAAACATTTTTAAATCCTTTGTGTTTATAATATGCTGAGGCTTTTTCACATCTAATTCCTCCTGTACAATACATCAATAAGTTCTTATCTTCTTTGTTGTCTTTTAAATCTTCTTCTATAATGTCCAATGAATCACGAAACGTATCAACATCAGGAGTTACTGCACCATCAAAATGACCAATTTCACTTTCATAATGATTTCGCATATCTACACAAACGGTGTTTGGATCGGCAAGCATTTCGTTAAATTCTTTTGCTTTTAAGTGAACTCCAGTATCGGTAACATCAAAAGTGCTGTCATTCAAGCCATCTGCAACAATTTTATCTCTAACCTTCACTTTTAACTTTAAAAAAGATTTATTGTCTTGTTCAACAGCAACATTCAAACGAACATTTTCTAAAAAAGAAATGGAATCTAAATGTGTTTTAAATTCATTAAAGTTTTGAGCAGGAAGAGAAAGTTGTGCATTAATTCCTTCATCAGAAACATATATACGCCCTAAAACATCAATTTTTTCCCAATTGATATAAAGGTGATCTCTAAAAACTTGTGGATTTTTAATATGGTAATATTGATAAAAAGAAATTGTCAATCGTTCTTTTCCGGCTTTATCAATTAATTCAGCGCGCTC
>CAJQNZ010000008.1 GCA_905479835.1 uncultured Flavobacteriaceae bacterium | reverse complement strand
TTTACCTAAGGCCTTTTCTATGGCATGCACAAAATCCATCAAAGCCACAGGACTGTTGTTTCCTATATTAAAAATCTGATAGGGAGCAGAACTTTTGGAAGGTTTTGGAACTTTCACATTGAACTTTGGATTGTCTCTCTGTGGCGCAAGAGGAATCAATCGTTTAATACTTTCTACAATGTCATCTACATACGTAAAATCACGACTCATATTCCCATCATTATAAATATCAAACTCTTTATCTTCTGTAATGGCTTTGGTAAAGATATACAATGCCATGTCTGGTCTTCCCCAAGGTCCATAGACCGTGAAAAATCGCAATCCTGTTGCAGGAATATCATACAAGTGTGCATAAGAATGTGCCATCATTTCATTGGCTTTTTTACTTGCCGCATACATTGCCAGTGGATGATCCGTAGAATTGTCTTCCTGAAAAGGAACCTGCTCGCTCAATCCATATACAGAACTTGAAGATGCAAATACCAAGTGTTTTACGGGATAGGCTCTACAACATTCAAGCACGTTTAAAAATCCTGTAATATTATTGTCTACATAAGAATGTGGATTGATTAATGAATATCGAACTCCAGCTTGTGCTGCCAAATTCACTACATATGAAAATTGATGCTTTCTAAAAAGGCTTTTCATTCCTTCCAAGTCTTGTAAATCTAGTTTTACAAAAGTAATTTCACCTTTATATTCTTGATTTTCTTGAAAATCATTCGAGACAATATCCAATTCTTTCAATCTCGCTAACTTCAAATTCACATCGTAATAATCATTGATATTATCCAACCCAATAACATCATAACCTTCATTTACCAACTTTTTTGCCAAATGAAATCCAATGAAACCTGCAACACCTGTGATTAAAACTTTATTCATATTTTTCTTAAAATCTATTCTTTATTTTTTTAATTCTTCTTGACTTGTGAAATACGTTTTGAGTCTCTTCGCTATAAACATTTTCCCATAAAAGGTTTTTAAATATTTTTCTCTTTTTAAAGCATCTTGTTGGTTCAAACAAGCTTCATAATAAACTAATTTTAATGGTCTTCTATGCTTCGTTGATTTAACCAACCCTTTTTGATGTTACTCAAAACGTACATTCAAATCTTGAGTATAACCAGTATAATATTTATGATCTTTTTCACTTAACAACAAATAGGCGAAATAAAAGTCTTCCATAATTTGAATGTATTTCACTGGTTAAAACCTGCTACTCCTGTAATTAAAACTTTACCCATTCAATATCTTATATAAACAAATTTAAAGTTATCACATTAATTATCCAATCGTTTCCATTTTAATTTAACCAAGTTTTAAACAAGTTGTTCATAATAAATAGTCAAATTACCATATCTTTAAACTTTAAATTTTTATTAAAATGTCCGTTCGAGCGCAGTCGAGAACTCATTAAACAACTAAAAATTCTTATTCTCAATATAAAATTTCCTTCATTCCAATTATGAAATTCACTCGAATTAATAGAATTAATGAAATTGTACAATCTGTCTATCATTTTAATGATAAACTTTTATAAATTTGAATTATAAATTAAACCCATGAACAAACAACTCATAGAATGCGTACCGAACATAAGTGAAGGACGTGATATTGAAAAAATAAATACAATTGCTGCAATTGTAGAAACCGTTGAAGGTATTAAATTACTAGATGTGGATCCCGGAGTTGCAACCAATAGAACGGTTATCACTTTCGTAGGCGAACCTGAGAAAGTGATTGAAGCGGCTTATCTGTTGATTAAAAAGGCAGCAGAGCTGATTGATATGAGTAAACATTTTGGGGAACATCCACGTTTTGGAGCAACAGATGTATGTCCTCTAGTTCCTATTTCTGGAATTACACTTGAAGAAACTGCCGTCTATGCGCATGCTCTTGGAAAACGTGTCGGTGAAGAATTGGGTGTTCCAGTCTATTTATATGAAAAAGCAGCACAAGAAAAAAAACGTGAGAACTTGGCCAACTGCCGTTCAGGAGAATATGAAGGATTGAAAGAAAAACTTTCCAATCCTGAATGGAAACCAGATTTTGGTCCTGCAGAATTTAATGCGAGTGTTGTGAAATCTGGCGCAACTGCTATTTCTGCTCGTGATTTTTTAATTGCTTACAATATCAATCTGAATACTACTTCTACACGTCGCGCCAATGCAATTGCATTTGACATAAGAGAGAATGGACGTGCAAAAACAGAAAATGGTAAACCAAACGGTAAAAAAGTATTGGATGAAAATGGAGAAGTTGTAAGAATTCCTGGAAAATTAAAAGCCGTTAAAGGTATAGGATGGTATATAGAAGAATATGGTATTGCTCAGATTTCTTACAACTTGACCAATATCAGCATCACTCCTATGCACCAAGCATTTGATGAGACAGTTCATTCTGCCACTTCAAGAGGACTGCGAGTTACTGGATCTGAATTAATAGGGTTGATACCATTACAAGCCATGATAGATGCTGCTGATTTTTATTTGACAAAACAAGAACGTTCGCTTGGAATTGCGGAATCAGAAAAAATTAAAATTGCTGTAAAATCTCTAGGACTCGATGATTTAAAACCTTTTCATCCCAATGAAAAAATTATTGAATATGTTTTAAAAGATGGTTCTAAAAGATTGATTGATTTTACCTTAACCGATTTTGCAGATGAAACTGCTGGTGAATCAATGGCTCCAGGAGGTGGATCCATTTCTGCATATGTTGGTGCTCTTGGTGTTTCACTCGGAACTATGGTAGCCAACTTATCCGCACACAAAAGTGGATGGGATGATAAATGGGAAATCTACTCGGATTGGGCGAAAAAAGGGCAAGTTTATAAAAACAAATTATTAATGCTTGTCGATGAAGACACCAATGCCTTCAATCAAATTATAAATGGATTTAGATTGCCTAAAACTACTTTAGAAGAAAAAGAAATACGTGCTATTGCAATAGAAAATGCTACTAAATACGCTACCGAAATTCCATTTCAAGTGATGGAAACTGCCTATGAATCCATGGAAGTAATGCATGCCATGGCTGTAGATGGAATTCAAAATTCTCTTTCTGATGCTGGAGTGGGCGCGTTGTGTGCTCGAAGTGCTGTTATAGGTGCTTATTTTAACGTTCGTATCAATGCCAAAGATATTAAGGACCGAAAATTTGCAGAAAATATTCTTAAAAAAGCAGCCCAAATCTATGAGCAGACGCTTACATCTGAACAAAAAATGATTGATTATATCGATTCAAAAATATAAAAATGTCCAAAGTAACGATCATCCCTTTTGAAGAAAAGTATTCTACAATTTTCTATGATTTAAACATCGAGTGGTTGCAAACTTTTTTTTATGTTGAAGATCATGATAAAGAAGTATTAAGCAACCCTCAATCCTATATTATTGATAATGGCGGATATATTTTCTTTGCAATATACAATGAAGAAATTGTTGGGACTTTTGCACTTATAAATTTGAAGGAAGGCTTTGAATTAAGTAAAATGGCAGTTTCACCGAATTATAGAGGATTGAAAATTGGTCAGAAAATGATGGAATATTGTATTGAATTTTCAAAAAATAAAAAATGGGATAAAATCCTTCTGTATTCCAGCAGAAAATTAGAAAATGCCATTTACATCTATAAAAAATATGGGTTTGCTGAAGTTACAGTAGAAGAAAATTGTCCTTATGAAAGATGTGATATTAAGATGGTATTAAATCTGATATAATTCACTTGGACTACTTTCAAGAGAAACTAACGTTGAAGTCACATCCTATTATAAAAAACTCTGTAGTGCAAGTTCGTAACTTTTCAACCCAAATCCAGAAATAATTCCTTTAACATTTGGCGCAATAAAAGAAGTGTGTCGAAAGGCCTCCCTTGAATGCACATTGGAAATATGAACTTCAATTACAGGGGTTTCTATTGCCTTTACAGCATCTCCAATTCCTACAGATGTATGTGTATATGCAGCAGCATTCATTATAATTCCATCATAACTGAATCCTACTTCATGCAATTTATCAATCAATTCTCCCTCGATATTGGATTGAAAATAAGACAGTTCTATTTTTTTATATTTCTTTTCCAATTCTTTAAAATAATCTTCGAAAGAAGAATCTCCATAGATAGTTGGTTCTCGTTTTCCAAGCAAATTTAGATTAGGTCCGTTGATGATGATGATTTTCATGCTGCTAATGTATTAAAATATTTTTATTCTAACTGTTGTTCTTCCTAAAGGAAAATTTTATTCTCGATAGTTCTGCTGCACGAAGTCAAAGTATAATTTTAGAAAAAATCACTCAAACTGACATATGAAGAAAATTATACAACTATTTTTATTCTAATTTCTTTATAAAAGCATTACTAATTAGATTCGTTAATAATTATATTTGCTTCATGAAATGGAATAGTGCTTTAAAGGATTATAATTTGTATTTACGAATTGAAAGAGGCTTGTCTCCGAATTCTCTAGATAGTTATTCCAGAGATGTGAAAAAACTGATGTTGTTTTTAGAATCCAATAATTTTTCTATCTCTCCTCTAGCTATTGATAGTGATACCATTCAAAAATTTATATACGATGCTTCGAAATCTTTAAGCGCTAGATCACAAGCAAGATTGATTTCAGGACTGCGAAGTTTTTTCGATTATCTGATATTTGAAGAATACCGTACAACCAATCCGACAGATTTAATTGAATCTCCAAAACTCGGTCGAAAACTTCCAGATACTTTATCTGTTGATGATATTGACTTGATTATTTCTTACATTGATTTAAGTCTTCCGCAAGGAGAACGAAATAGAACAATTATTGAAACGCTTTATAGTTGTGGCCTTCGTGTTACAGAGTTGATTACATTGCAAATCTCAGATTTGTTTTTTGTAGAAGGATTCATAAGAGTTATTGGAAAAGGAGATAAACAACGTTTTGTTCCCATTAATATAGAGACACAAAAATTTATTACACTTTATATAACAGAAATTCGAAGCCATATTCAAGTTCAAAAAGGGTATGAAGATACGTTGTTTTTAAACCGAAGAGGAAAACAACTCACAAGAGTAATGATTTTTACGATTGTGAAAAATCTTGCCATCAAATCTGGAATTAAAAAAAGCATCAGTCCTCATACATTCCGACATTCATTTGCAACACACTTACTAGAACGAGGAGCAGATTTAAGAGCAATTCAGCAAATGCTAGGGCATGAAAGCATTACAACTACTGAAATTTATATGCATCTTGACAAAAGCCATTTAAAAAATGTGATGGAGCAATTTCATCCGAGGAAAAAGTAAAACCGTATTTTATTTACTGAATTTGGTCACTAAACGGAGTCGAAGTCAATCGTAGCAAAAAAAGTTTACTTCAAGATCGCTCTGAGAACTAAAAAATAAAAGCCGTAACAAGAATTTATTACGGCTTTTATTATTTAAAGAATTTGATTTCTATTTAGCAATATTTACTGCTCTAGTTTCTCGAATTACAGTAACCCTCACTTGTCCTGGATAAGTCATGTCATTCTGTATTTTTTGAGAAATATTAAAAGATAATTCTGCTGCTTTGCTATCGTTTACTTTTTCACTTTCTACAATCACACGCAATTCTCTTCCTGCTTGTATTGCATAGGCTTTCTGTACTCCTGAAAACCCAAAAGCAACATCTTCAAGGTCTTTCAATCGTTGAATGTATGAATCCAATACTTGACGTCTTGCTCCTGGTCTTGCTCCAGAAATAGCATCACATACTTGAATAATTGGAGAAATCATTGATTTCATTTCAATCTCATCATGATGCGCTCCAATTGCATTACAGATATCTGGTTTTTCACCGTATTTCTTGGCCCATTCCATTCCTAATAAAGCATGTGGTAATTCACTTTCTGTATCTGGAACTTTACCAATATCATGCAATAAACCTGCTCTTTTTGCAGCCTTTGCATTTAATCCAAGTTCGGCAGCCATCAATCCACATAGATTTGCTACTTCACGTGAGTGTTGAAGTAAATTTTGACCATAAGAAGAACGATATTTCATACGTCCTACAGTTTTAATCAATTCTGGATGGAGTCCATGAATTCCAAGATCAATTACCGTACGTTTACCTACTTCTATAATTTCTTGACCTATTTGTTTTTCAATCTTTTTAACAACTTCTTCAATACGTGCTGGATGAATTCTACCATCAGTTACTAGACTGTGTAAAGAAAGTCTTGCAACTTCTCTACGTACTGGATCAAAACAAGATAAGATAATTGCTTCAGGAGTATCGTCTACAATAATTTCAACTCCAGTTGCTGCTTCAATTGCTCGAATATTACGTCCTTCACGACCTATAATACGCCCTTTTACATCGTCTGATTCTAAATTGAATACAGATACACAGTTTTCAACTGTCTGTTCAACTCCTACTCTCTGTATAGTACTTAAAATTACTTTACGCGCATCTTGTTCCGCAGTTAGTTTTGCTTCTTCCTGTTTTTCTTGAATGAAAGCCATAGCATCGCTTTTAGCCTCTTCTTTTAATGAAGTTATCAATTCTTTCTTGGCATCATCAGCAGATAAACCTGAAATTACTTCTAGGCTTTCTACTTGACGCCTATGCATCTTCTCAAGTTCATTTTCTTTTTTCTCAACAAACTCAAGTTTGTATTCAATATCTGCAGTTTTCTTTTCTAATTCTTTAGCTAATCTTTTGCCTCTATCAATTTCACTTCCTAGCTGAGATTCTTTATCTCTAGTTCTTTTTTCAGATTCATTAATTTTCTTTTCTCTAGACAGAATTACTTTTTCGTGTTCTGATTTTAATTCTATAAATTTTTCTTTAGCTTGTAAAATTTTATCTTTCTTTATTGCATCGGCATCAATTTTAGCTTCTTTTAATATTGAAGATGCAGATTTCTTTGCTCTTGAAATTGTTCCTGATGCTCTTTTCTTTTCTAAAGACTTAGCAACTAAAAAACCTATTGCTACTCCTATTATTAGACCAATAAAAATTGGTATTATCATATCATCCATGTGTAAATTTTTGGTATAAAAAAACCTACATTAGTGAAGTTTATGCAAACTCCTTATATACATAAATAGGACTAACTAATTGATCAAGGATCCGTCCAAGTCACAAAAAGTAACTAACGGCATGCTTTAACAATCAGACTCATCCTTCAGAATTAATTCCTGTTGAGTTTGACGAACAATGGCTAATGTAGGCAGTATTATTGTTTATTTTAAAGAACTTATTTTAAATACCCATCCAGTTTCGAATGGAGTGTATTCATTTTTCGTATTGCTTTTTCTAAGTTTTCTTTACTACTGATGGTATGAATCTCTGTCGCTGAAGCAAACTGTAATGCACACATTGCGAGCACATCTTGTTTATCACTTACGGCATAATTCTGCTCAAATCTCTTCACCATATCATTAATTTTAGTTGCCGCTTTTCGCATACCCTCTTCTTCTGTAGGGTTATTTACGCTTAAAGGATATACACGACCACCAATAGTGATTTTTATCTTGAGTTTATCATCCATATAAAGAACTTAATCGCTTAATTGAATTATACATGTATCAATATCGCGAATCAAAGCATTTATTTTGAGTTTTGTATCTCTCGTATTTTTATTACTACCTTCAATAGTTTTGGCAATTTTCAATAATTGGTATTCTTTTTCTTTTTCTTCTAATTCTTGAGAAGTACTAGTCAACTGTGCTTCTAGACTGTTAAGTTTTTTATGTAAAAACTCATTTTCATCTTTCAAGAAAGAATGTATATCAAGAAGTTTATCTAACTTATGTTCAAGTAGTTCAGTAACTTCGTTAATCTCACCCATTTATTTTCTAAATATTCAAAACTATGTTCCAAATTTAACATACATATCTCAATAAAGCAACTATATTATCCTTTTTTGGCACAAAATTGGTAATTCATTTAATTACAACCCGTTATTTACTAAACATTAATTTATTATTTTAGCCAAAAAATATGATGTCTTTGAAACTAAAAATCGCTACTCTCTTTTTTTTCTTGTTTATAAATGCCTTTTCACAGGATAAATACCCTCAAGATTATTTTCAAAATCCTATGGATATTCCTATGCTACTCTCTGGAACATTTGCTGAACTAAGATCCAATCATTTCCATTCAGGACTGGACATCAAAACACAACAAAAAGAAGGTTTTAAAGTATTTGCTGCTGCTGAAGGCTATGTCTCAAGAATTAAAATTCAACATTACGGATATGGAAAAGCATTGTATATAACACATCCGAATGGTTACACAACTGTATATGCTCATTTAAAAAAATACAGTGACAAGATCGAAGCATATATAAAAAAGCATCAATATAAAAAAGAGAGTTTTGAAATACAATTATATCCTGGAGCAACTGAATTGAAACTAGAAAAAGGAGAAATAATCGCCTATTCAGGAAGTACTGGAGGATTCGTAGGTCCTCACTTACACTTTGAAATAAGAGATAGCAGTGCGAAACCTATCAATCCAATGTTTTTCGGGATTACAGTAAATGATGATACATCTCCAAGTATCAATACACTTATGGCATATCCATTGGATGATTTTTCACAAGTAAACCAATCCAATATACCTCTACAGATTCCTTTTAAGACCTTAGAAAGTGGAACTTTATTGGCAGATAAAATTAGTGCCTCTGGAACTATCGGATTTGGAATCAATGCATTTGACCGATTGAATGGAGCACTCAATAAAAATGGAATTTTCAGCCTAGAAATGCTGGTTAATGGTGAAAAAGTATACACTCATGTTGCGGAAACTTTTTCATTTGCAGAGTCAAAAAAAATCAATTTATTGATTGATTATGAACGTTATGGGAAATTGAATCAGCGCATTCAACGATGTTTTGTAGACCCTTCTAATACATTGAGTATCTATAGAAATGTGAAAAACCGTGGCTACCTTTCCATAGAAGATGGAATGACTTATACTGTTGAAATCATTGCCAAAGATTTTAAAGGAAATCAAAGTAAATTGCGAATACCTATTGTAGGGAAAAATGATTCAATCACTATTCCAAAAGAAAATAAAATTACTGACTATTCAATTATTGCTAAAGAATTCAATCGATTTACAAAAGACGGTGTGACAATAGCATTTCCTAAGAATACATTTTATAATGATTTTTATATGGATTTTGACGTGAAAGACGGTAAAGCAACTATCCATGAAAAAACGGTGCCATTAGATAATAAATATACTTTAACATTTGACGTAACCTCTTATACTGAGGATGAGAAAAAGAAACTTTTTATTGCAGGTTTTAATAGTAAAGGATACCCTCGGTATAATAAAACGTATAAAAAAGAAAAAACTTTTTATACTACGACTAAAAACCTTGGAGAATACACATTACTATCTGACAATAAGAGCCCTACATTAAAATTATCTAATTTTAAAAGAGACCAATGGATCAGTAATTATCGAAAAATTGTGTTGAAAGTTTCTGATGATTTATCGGGTTTAAAGTCGTACCGAGGAGAGATTGACGGACAATGGATTTTACTAGAATACAGTCCAAAGCATAGTACTTTAACCTATGATTTTTCTGACAAAAAACTACCTAGCGGAAAACATTCGTTACAAGTTATAGCAATTGATAATGTCGGAAATACGAACACATTAGAAACAACGTTTTATAGAAAATAACATCTTAATTTCATCTGGCTTTTGAAAACAAACTACTACTTTATAACTTTACTTCTTCTATTCACAACAAGTGTTATTGCTCAATCATCTTCAATTCAGGGTGTAGTGAAAGATGAAAATGGAAATCCTATCAATGCAGTTTCAATAAGTTATAATAATGATGGTACTGTAAGTGATATCAATGGGAAATACGTATTAGAAGTTGATACTGATAAAAAAATCACTGTTACATTTAGCCATATTTCATTTACTTCTTATGCTAAAACCTTTACAGTCCCAAAAGGGAAAACGATACGGTTTTCTCCAAAACTGAATTTCAAAACTGAAGAAATTAAAGAAGTCTATATAAAAAATAGAAGAAATGATGCTGAAGGAATTACCAATGTGGACATTGAAGACATTAAAGAAATTCCTGGGGCAAATGCAGGTGTAGAGAATGTATTAATGACTTTTGCAGGTGTCAACAATAATAATGAACTGAGTACACAGTACAATGTTCGTGGAGGCAATTTTGATGAAAACCTTGTATATGTAAATGGAATTGAAGTATATAGACCTTTTCTTATTCGTTCAGGACAACAAGAAGGATTGAGTTTTATCAATGTCGATATGACTCAAAACGTGAACTTCTCTGCAGGAGGTTTTCAGGCAAAATATGGTGACAAACTTTCTTCTGTCTTAGACATTACCTATCGTACTCCTGAAGAATTTGGAGCAAGAGTCAACTTAAATCTGCTTGGAGGAAGTGCTACTGTGGAAGGCAAACTGTTTAAAAATAAAGTATCTGCAATTGCAAGTGTTCGCTATCGAGACAATAGCCTTCTTGTGAATAGCAAAGATATTGAAACCAATTTCAGACCAAAATTTGCCGACATTCAGACCTTTCTTTCTTACAAAGTAAATGAACGTTTTACACTTGACTTTTTAGGAAATTTTTCCTCTAATGATTACAACTACACTCCTATTTCTCGTAGAACAAAGTTTGGTACACTTGCCAATCCATTAGAATTGATTGTCTATTATGAAGGCCAAGAACAAGATAATTATCAAACTCTTTTTGGTGCATTAAAAGGAACTTATCAAGTCAATGAAAACCTAAATTTCGATATAACTGCTTCTTCATACAATACACAAGAGTCTGAACATTTTGACATTCTTGCAACTTATAATTTAGGAGAAGTTGATTCCAATCTCGGCTCTGAAACGTTTGGAGATGTAGAATTTTCAGAAGGCATCGGTTCGCAATTAAATCATGCACGTAACAATCTAGATGCGCTGATCAGTAATTTTCAAGTAAAATCGACTTATAGAAAGGCTAATAACCAATTTGATTTTGGACTAAAATATCAGAACGAAGATATTCGTGACAAAATAAGAGAATGGGAAGTTATCGATTCTGCAGGGTTTTCAATTCGCCCTCCCAATCATTCAATAAACAATCAACCTTATGATCCATATGAAGGAGAAATAACTCCTTTCCAAGAAGTAAGGGCAACCAATATTACTAAAATAGACCGTTTTATGGCTTTTGCTCAATGGTCTAAAAAAGAGGATTGGAACGAAAATGAAGTTTGGTATACTATAGGAATAAGAGCACATAACTGGTCTGTAAAAGATGAAGGTGTTGAAAGTTCTAATCAGACCGTTTTCAGTCCAAGAGGACAACTAGCTATAAAACCAAATTGGGACAAAGATATGTTGTTTCGATTTTCATCAGGTTTTTACTACCAACCTCCATTCTATAGAGAATTGAGAGATCGTGATGGTGTTGTACAGCCTTCCGTAAAAGCACAGAAGTCGATCCATTTTGTTTTAGGAAATGATTATAGTTTCAATATGTGGAAGCGACCATTTAAACTTGTTTCTGAAGTGTATTACAAGCATTTAACAGATGTAAACCCTTATACAGTAGACAATGTAAGAATACGCTATGCAGCAGATAACAATGCAACAGCATTCGCAACAGGAATTGATCTTCGCTTGAATGGTGAGTTTGTCCCAGGAACTGAAAGTTGGATAAGTATGGGTTATTTATCAACCAAAGAAAATATTGACAATCGAGGAGAAATTGCGCGTCCTACAGATCAACGTTTTAAGTTTGCCATGCTATTCCAAGATTATGTTCCTACGATTCCAAATTTAAAAATGTATTTAAACCTTGTTTTTAATACTGGAGTTCCAGGAGGCTCTCCATCTTATTCAGACCCTTATTTATTTCAGAGTAGATTGAATTCTTATAAACGTGCTGATATCGGAATCTCATATGTTGTTGTAGATAAAAAAAGACGTTCAAATGGTAGATTGTTAAATAATTTCAAAGAATTGACCTTTGGAGTAGAAATCTTCAACATGTTTGACGTGCAGAATTCTATTACCAATACTTGGGTAAGAGATGTGTATTCGAAACGCTCTTTCGGGATTCCAAATTACATGACCAGTAGAGTCTTCAATGTAAAACTAGATATGAAGTTTTAGTATTTGATCTGAGTGTGTTTTCGTTTTTACTTTCAATATTACATTTTCAATAAGTCCGTTTTCGTCTATCACAAATGTTGTTCTGTGAATTCCATCATATTCTTTTCCCATGAATTTTTTTGGGCCCCAAACTCCATAAGCATTAATGACTTCTTTATCTTCATCAGCCAATAAAGGATAAGGAAATTCATATTTATTTTTAAAGTTTGTTTGTCTTTTTTGAGAATCTGCACTTACTCCTAATATATCATAGCCTTTGGCTTGAAAAGTCTGATAATTATCTCTCAAATCACATGCTTCAGCAGTACATCCTGGAGTACTTGCCTTTGGATAAAAAAATAAAACCAATTTCTTTCCTTTATAATCAGACAATTGAATTAAGTTTCCGTTTTCATCTTTACAAGCAAAATCTGGTGCTGTATCTCCTATTTTTAGTGTTGTCATTTTTTTAGGTATAAGTTAAAAGTTCAAAGGTAAAAGTATCTTTTAAATTTAAACTATAAAATAATTATATATTTACAACTTAATATTTTATCCTTTACCTGAAACCTTTCACCAAGCAAATGACCAAACAAGAGAAAGTGAATTTTGTAATAGACACACTCGAAGATCTGTATCCAGAAACTCCTGTTCCATTGGATAACAAAGACCCTTATACTCTTTTGATAGCGGTCTTGTTGTCTGCTCAATGTACAGATGCAAGGGTAAATACAATTACACCCTTACTGTTTGACAAGGCTGATAATCCATTTGACATGATAAAAATGTCGGTAGAAGAAATTAAAAGTATAATTCGTCCTTGCGGATTATCTCCAATGAAGTCCAAAGGTATTTATGGACTCTCTCATATCTTAATTGACAAGCATGAAGGAAAAGTTCCTCAGAGTTTTGAATATTTAGAGGAATTACCTGCGGTAGGACATAAAACAGCAAGTGTTGTGATGAGTCAGGCTTTTAACGTTCCAGCATTTCCTGTAGATACACATATTCATAGATTAATGTATCGTTGGGGATTAACTAATGGAAAAAATGTTGTTCAGACAGAAAAAGATGCAAAACGTTTATTTCCAGAAGAGTTATGGAATAAATTGCATCTTCAGATTATTTATTACGGACGAGAATACTCACAAGCAAGAGGATGGGATAGAGAAAAAGATATTATTTTTAATAAAATAGGTAGGAGATCAATTTAGATTCATAAAAAAGACCCATTTAGTCCTAAATGAGTCTTTCTTCCCTTAATTCAAATGCAATTCAATGTGTCTATTACTTTTAGTATTCACTATCTTCAACGCCCTAGAATAGTTTAGTAATAATTGAATTGTTTCTTTTTTTGGTTGCTTCTTAAAAGAAGACTTTTCAGTGTAAAGTTTCATCATAAACCCGAATTAGATGTTAGTTATAAATAAATAACGAAGGTTTAAAGACTTTATTGTTAGTTCACTAAAACCATATTATATTTTTCTATTAATTTTCTTAAATTGATCAACGCGTAACGCATTCTTCCTAGTGCAGTATTGATACTTACTCCTGTATTTTCAGAAATTTCTTTAAAACTCATATCTTTATACATACGCATCATAAGCACTTCTTTCTGATCTTCTGGAAGTTCATTGATTAAATTTCTTACATCCGATAAAATTTGTTCTTTTACGAGTAATTTCTCAGCATTTAACTCACCATCTCCAAGAACTGAAAAGATATCAAACTCATCCGTATTTTTGAAAGTTGGCATTCTTTTATTTCTTCTGAAATGATCGATTACAAGATTATGAGCAATACGCATTACCCAAGGTAAAAACTTACCTTCTTCATTGTATTTTCCTTTTTTAAGAGTTTTAATAACCTTAATAAAAGTATCCTGAAAAACATCTTCAGTGATATCTCTGTCTAAAACTTTTGAAAAAATAAAATTGTAAATTCGTTGCTGATGTCTTGAAATAAGAATTTCAAATGATTTTTCATCACCATTGATGTAATCACTTACTAGGACGCTGTCCAATACTTTTAATTTATCCATAACACACTTGTTAAAAAATATCCATAAGGTTATCCGAAAACCTTAATTGATTATTAAATTTTTAAAAGTAATAGTATGCTATAGTCTTATCTGTATTAGTATTATTAAAAGCAAATATGAGTTATTTATATGTAAAAAACAAATTATTGATACAAACTTTAACTTTTCATGAACAATATAACAAAGTACTCAACCTACATTAAAATCCAAAATCTTTATTATATCTTTGCATTTATTCCAAATTTTTTCAGCCAAAAGTGACTCATAATATTGCAACATTAGATCCGAAGAAAAACATTCTTATAAAGGGTGCAAAACTGCACAATTTAAAGAACATCGATGTCGCAATCCCAAGAAACAAACTCGTAGTAATAACTGGACTTTCAGGCTCAGGAAAATCTAGTTTGGCATTTGACACGCTCTATGCGGAAGGTCAAAGACGTTATGTAGAAAGTTTGTCCTCGTATGCACGTCAATTTTTAGGGAGATTAAATAAACCGAATGTAGATTATATAAAAGGAATATCTCCTGCGATTGCCATTGAACAAAAAGTGAACAGTACCAATCCTCGTTCTACTGTAGGAACTTCCACCGAAATATATGACTATCTGAAGTTATTATACGCAAGAATAGGAAGGACCTTCTCTCCTATTTCAGGAAATGAAGTAAAAAAAGATACAGTTTCTGATGTGATCAACCATGTCAAGAATTTAGAAGAAAATACAAAGTTACTTTTACTAGCGACATTGCATATTCCTAAAGAAAGAAGTGTCAGTAAAACTCTAGATATCTTACTTCAGCAAGGATATGCTCGTTTAAAATATAAAAATGAAGTAATCCGAATTGATGACTTTATGGATACGGTTATTTCTAATGATTCAATAAGTCATCAAATAGAATTGGTCATTGATAGAGTAGTTGTAAAACATGATGAAGACTTTTACAATCGATTAGCAGATGCTATTCAAGTTGCTTTTTTTGAAGGAAAAGGAAGTTGTTCCTTAGAAAATTTAAAAACAAATTCTGTAATACCATTCAGCAACTCATTTGAACTAGATGGAATACAGTTTTTAGAGCCAAACACCCATTTATTTAGTTTTAACAATCCTTATGGTGCATGTTCAATATGTGAAGGGTATGGTGATGTTATAGGTATTGATCAAGACTTGGTAATTCCAAATACTGGATTATCGCTATTTGAAAATGCAATTGTACCATGGAAAACAGATTCATTTGCCAATTATAAAGACGATTTAATTGACAACGCATATAAATTTGATTTTCCGATTCATCGCCCTTATTTTGAATTGTCAGAAACTCAAAAAGAATTATTATGGAATGGAAATTCCTACTTTGAAGGACTTAACACATTTTTCAAATTTCTAGAGTCAAAAAGTTATAAAATCCAATATCGCGTTATGCTTTCTCGATATCGTGGAAAAACAAAATGTGAATCTTGCAATGGGAATCGCCTGAGAAAAGAAACAGATTATATTACTGTAAATGGAAAAACGATTTCAGAATTAGTGAGCTTGCCATTGGATGAATTGACAGTTTTCTTTAAGAATATTCAACTCTCAGAAAGTGAACATACTATTGCAAAACGATTGCTAGTTGAGATTAATAACCGCTTACAATTTTTGACAAATGTCGGTCTGAATTACTTGACTTTAAACCGTACCTCCAATACCCTCTCTGGCGGAGAAAGCCAACGAATCAATCTTGCAACCTCCCTTGGTAGTAGTCTTGTGGGATCCATGTATATTCTTGACGAACCAAGTATAGGTCTCCATCCTAAAGATACTGAACGGCTGATTACAGTTTTAAAAGACCTCAGAGATCTTGGAAATACAGTCATTGTAGTAGAGCATGATGAAGATATTATGAAGGCTGCTGATATGATTATAGATATAGGTCCAGAAGCAGGAACCCAAGGCGGACGAGTTGTTGCTGAAGGAACATATGAAGAAATATTAAAATCCAATTCATTAACTGCTCAATACCTCAACGGAACAAAAGAAATTGAAGTTCCTACGAGTAGACGAACTATTAAAAAAACGATAGAGGTACTTGGTGCAAGACAGAACAATCTTAAAAATATTGATGTCACTTTTCCGCTAAATGCCTTGACAGTTATTACAGGTGTTTCAGGAAGTGGTAAAAGTACATTGGTCAGAAAAATATTATATCCTGCACTGCAGAAAAAAATAGGTGGATATGGCGATAAAGCAGGTCAATTTACTGAAATAAAAGGTAATTACGATATTATAGAACATCTAGAATTTATCGATCAGAACCCTATAGGTCGTTCAAGCAGATCCAATCCTGTAACTTATATCAAGGTGTATGATGATATCAGAACCTTATATGCCAATCACAAACTTTCATTAATCCGTAATTACAAACCCAAGCATTTTTCTTTCAATGTAGATGTTGGACGCTGTGAAACTTGTAAAGGGGATGGTGAAGTAACGATTGAAATGCAATTTATGGCTGATGTTCACTTGGAGTGTGATGTATGTCATGGTAAAAGATTTAAGAAAGAAATTCTAGAAATTAAATACGAAGGGAAATCTATCAATGATATTTTAAATATGACCATTGATGATGCTATTTCGTTTTTCAAAGATCAAAACCAAACTAAAATCGCTAGAAAACTGCAACCTTTACAAGATGTAGGCTTAGGTTATGTGACTTTAGGACAATCCTCTTCTACCCTTTCAGGAGGTGAAGCGCAGCGAATTAAATTGGCATCATTCTTAGTGAAAGGTACTCGTCAGAGTAAGTCATTGTTTATTTTTGACGAACCTACAACTGGATTACACTTTCACGATATTAAAAAATTGCTTGATTCATTCAATGCCTTGATTAAAAATGGTCATTCTATTATTGTAATTGAGCATAATATTGAATTGATTAAGTGTGCAGATTATATTATTGATCTTGGTCTTGAGGGTGGTAAAAAAGGTGGTGAACTTATTTTTCAAGGAACTCCAGAAGAATTGGCTAAAAACAAAAAGAGTCTGACGGCAAGTTACTTGGCTGAAAAGTTGTAGTGAATTTATTATTCTTTTAAAACTATGGTGTAATTAATGATTAAATATTTTTCACTCCTGTTTAATCAACTTTTAAATTTATATACTCTTCTAATATTGGTTTTGCTTTTTCTATATCTGATTTTCTTATTTTAAATCGAATTGTATCTGGAGTTCCTCCCATAAAACCAGCCAACATCCCTGAATTAAAATCATTTTGTATTATTCCAAATATTCCAAGCGGTTCTAAAAGCCTCTTGAGACCCATTATAGAAATTTCAGATTCTGAATAAAAATCTATAAAACTATTTTGCTTTTCCATTATATTATTTATTAAATAATCTTAACTCAAGTATATATGTAAACATATAAATAATATCAAATATCTTAAAACTGCGTATTCAATCTCATTTCAAACTACTCAGGAATTTCATTATTGGATTCTCCAAGATTCTGTCGTAAACCAAAATGTTTTTAATTGTTTTTTAAAACATATTTCTCAAGTAACTTATATAAATCGTTAGGATTGAAAGGCTTTGAAATATAGTCATTCATTCCTGCTTCATAACATTTATCTTTACCTTGAATCACATCAGCAGTAAGTGCTATTATAGGAATATCTAATCCCAATGTATTTCTAATTTCTTTGGTAGCCGTCAAGCCATCCATCTGAGGCATATGCATATCCATCAGAACAATATCAAAATTTTCCAATTTTAGTTTCTCGATAGCTTCTAGTCCATTTTCTACAATTTCAATAGTAACATTCCATTCTTCTGTAATGCTTTCTAAATATATTTTATTATAAATATCATCTTCTGCAATTAAAATTGAACAACCTTTGAGGTCTTTTTTAATATTTAAAGATTGTTCTTCTACTTTTTGAGTGATTTTCTCGGATTCACTATGCAACAATTCAATAATAAAACTAAACTTTGCTCCTTTTTTCTTTTTACTCTTTACTTTTATTTCTCCACCCAATGCATTTACAAGTTCTTTTGTGATCGTTAAACCTAAGCCTGTACCTCCATACTTCCTACTTATAGAGGCGTCTTCTTGAGAAAAACTCTTGAAAATGTTTTTTAAATATTTTTTACTAATTCCTGTACCTGAATCTTTAACAGAGAACTCTATCAAGTCAGAAAAAGGTTTACTTTCTTTTAATTTTAAGGATATTACTACAGAACCCTCTTTGGTAAACTTAATGGCATTCCCTACTAAATTTACTAATATTTGGTTGATTTTATTTGGATCTCCTTTTAACAGTTTTTGAATTTTCGGATCCTTTTCCAAAACTAGGTCAATTCCTTTTTGTTCCGATTTGAAAGCAACTGTTTTAATAAATTTACTCAGTAAAATATCCAAATTAAAATCAATCTTTTCTGTCGTAAGTTTTCCTGATGATATTTTTGACAAATCAAGAATGTCATTAATAATAACCAATAAATTTTCAGTTGAAGTTTTTAAAACGTCCTTATACTCTAGTTGTTTTGAGTTTAAATCAGTATTAGACAACAACCACACCATACCTAATATCGCATTCAATGGTGTTCTAATTTCATGAGACATATTTGCTAAAAAAAGTTCTTTGCTTTTTAACGATTCTTCTGCTATTTTCTGAGCTTCTTTTAAATTATCTTCAACTATTTTTCTTTTTTTAATCTCAGATTTAAGTATTTGAGATATTTGAAGTATATCATCATTCTCAATTTCATTTCCATCAAGGCTTATATCTTTAATAGACCCTTTTAAGCTTTTAATTATTAATTTTTGGGTTTTACTTTCTTCAACAAGTTTAATATTTGCCTCGGCTAATTCTAAATTAGAAATTTCCATAGAGCGTTCTATAAGAATTCTAGAACTTTCATAATGCTCATAAGATTCACTTATGGACTCTGCTAAGGAAATGAACTCTTCAGTAGCATTTTCAAAATTTACTTTATTCCTTTTTAATTGCCTAACAAAAAGACTGTGGAGATTTTTCATTGGATAGGGTTCTTTTACATTTTTTTTACATTTCTGAGTATGTCGTAATGGTCATTGTTTGATTATGCAATGAACATTTTGTAGAATTAAGCAATGGAGATATTTCACCATTAGAATAGAAACCTGCATACACAACATCATCACCAAAAACATCATTAACAGCTTCCAATTCCTCATCTATTCGAGGTCCTAGGACTAATTTTCTTCCAACACAAGAAATCATTAACACCAAACTTGGTTTACTACTGTCTATTTTTTTTAGAGATTCATTGGCAGCATCATTAGCACCATCAATAAGTCTTTCAAAATTAGCCATCATAAAACGAACCGTTGAATCTTGAGGAATATCACCTGCAAAAACCATTGAACCTGTTTCTTCATCAATAGATAAAATAGTTCTTACAATATGATCTCCATTCTCTCCATAAACACACAAAGGAAATAACAATGCAGAACCTGGTAATTCTTTAGCCATTTCACCTAAATAATTTTTATATAATTGTAACGCATTTTTACCATCAAGTTCATATAATATGTTTTTATGAGATTTGGTAACTGTTCGTGTAGGCCCGAATTCATCCCAACCGCCTTTTGAACCATGTGAAATTGAAAATTGATCGCCATAATGACCAACTGCGACAATAGTCCCAGATTTGGGAGGTGAATTCAAGCCTACATAAGTCTTGTTGAACCTACCATTATCTGCAGCCAATCCTCCTGTAACAACTACATCTTCAGGAAAACTCTCGTTCATAGCACTTACCAATTCATCTCCGTTTACAAGAATTCCATCTGATAATACTAAGACATGCTTCAGATTTTCAAAACCCATTAATGATGCTATTCCAGTTCCACAACTATAACTATTCTCAAAATTTTTAACATTAATTTCTATAAATTTTAATTTTGTTTTTTCGTAGTAAATTGCAGTCGCAATTATAGAATTCTCTTCAACTCTATCTTTAATGATTTCTCCTGCTGTAGAACATAAGAGAATATTTGCGTTTGGATAATTTTCTTTAATTTCATAAAAACGGTCTTCCTTAGTTATGAGATCTATAGCGCCAAACACTAAAACGAAATTTGCTTTTTCTTTAAGGTGTGATGATTTTGTTATGATCCAACCATTTTTATGGGTCCAGTAAGATTGTTCAATTTGCATAATTATAGAAAATTAATTAATTTTTAAAATTGCCGAGTAATTACTCTCTATTTTAACAACATAGACAATATAAAAATGAGGTAATAGCGATCTGAGTTTTAGTTGATGTTTTTAATTTTTTAAGATTAATTTTAAGCAACTAGTATTTTATAGACTAAAAACAATAAATATAATCAAAAATTTAGTATTGAACTTGTATTTAATAAAATCAAATGCGAGTTTTAATAGTTAGACTGTGTATTTTAATTAAAACTGCGTATTCAATCTCATTTAAAACTGCTTTGGAATGTCATCGTTAGACTCTTGTAGTGAATAGGGAAAATTCTTGATTCACTCACTTTTCTCTTAAAGTTTGAATAATTCTTGAACTATACCTTCCAATTCTAAAAATGAAAATTTCCAAATAACACCTTCTTCTTTGAGTTGTCCTAAATGATGGCAACAATAAATAAAAAGAAAAACAAATGTTTCATAGCGAGTCCACCAAGCTATTTGATTAATTCTATTTTTTTTTAATATACTTAATTAAATAATATTATAACATATTTGATCAGTAGCAAGTTAATTAAATATTCTTAACTGCAATTTTTAATTTTATTGTAAATTGCCTCATATCCTAGAGAAAAAATTATGCAAGAATTGATACAATTACAAAGAGATTTTTTTAATACCAATGCTACCAAAAGCATTGCATTCAGAAAACAACAACTTCAAAAACTTGAAGACGTTCTAAAATCAAATGAACAATTGATGTATGATGCGATCTATAAAGATTTCAAAAAATCAGAATTTGATACTTTTACTGGCGAACTCGCACTTGTCTATAGCGATCTCAAAGAAGCCAAAAAGAAAGTTGGGAAATGGTCACGTATCAAACGAAAAACTACTAATCTTTTAAATCAACCAGGAAAAAGTTATGTAATTCCAGAACCTTTAGGGGTTTCTTTGATTATAGGAGCATGGAATTATCCATACCAACTCTCCTTTGCTCCTGCAATTTCAGCAATGGTTGCAGGCTGTACTATCATTTTAAAGCCTAGCGAAGTCCCTTCAAATACAAGTAAAGCAATTGCAAAAATTGTTAATGAAAATTTTGATCCTAGTTATTTTAAAGTGATTGAAGGTGGAATACCTGAAACTTCAGCATTGTTAAATGAAAAATTTGATAAAATATTTTTTACAGGAAGTACATCTGTTGGGAGGATTGTATATCAAGCAGCAGCAAAGTACTTAACTCCTGTAACTCTTGAATTGGGTGGGAAAAGTCCAGCAATTATTACAGAAGGTTCTGACCTTAAAATGGCTGCAAAAAGATTGGTTTGGGCAAAATTTTTAAATGCTGGTCAGACTTGTATTGCGCCAGATTATTTAGTAGTGCATTCATCAGTTCAAGAAAAACTACTGCGGTTGATGAAAAAAGAAGTTGAAAACTCTTGCTTTTCAACGGATAATGGCAATTATGTTCAAATTGTTAATCATAGAAATACAGAAAGGTTAATAAAAATGATTGCCACTGATAAAATATATCTTGGAGGTAAATATGATCTTGAAACGCGAACAATAGAGCCTACAATCCTTAACGATATTCATTTTGATGACGCTATTATGGAAGAAGAAATTTTCGGACCCATATTACCCATCATTTCTTATACCAATATTGATGAAATAATTACGACCATTAAATCTAGACCCAAACCTCTTTCTTGTTATGTATTTACAGAGAATAGTTCTATTAAAAATAAAATATTATCTGAAGTTTCTTTTGGAGGAGGTTGTGTAAATGATGCTATGATGCATATTTCAAATAGTCATCTCGGATTTGGTGGTGTAGGTGATAGTGGAATGGGGTCTTATCATGGTGAAGAAGGGTTTAAGACCTTTTCTCATTATAAAAGTGTACTTCACAAGTCTACTATTTTTGAGCCAAATATCAAATATTCTCCTCATACAGATCGTAAACTTAATATTCTTAAAAAGTTATTCAAATTTTCATAAAATTTTGGTAGCACTCAAATTGATAATTAATTACAAAACAAAAAAAGTCCTACATTTCTGAAAGACTTTTGCTTTTTTGGGTGGAAGATGGGGCTCCCTTCGACTTCGCTCAGGATAAACTTCTCGCATTAAAAAAATTTACATACAAAAAAAGTCCTTCATTTCTGAAAGACTTTTGCTTTTTGGGTGGAAGATGGGGCTCGAACCCACGACCCTCGGTACCACAAACCGATGCTCTAACCAACTGAGCTACAACCACCATTTGCAACTTGCGAGCGCAAAGATAACTTAATTCTTACTTTTCGCAAGTGTTTTTTTTAAAAAAATCAGATTAAATCATCTAATTTTTTCACAGCCAAATACCTCTCTACTGTAAAACCTTCGGCAAAATCCGTTCCTACAAGTCTTCCTAAATCTTGTGCTCTATACTTTATACTATTAATAAAGTTTTTACTAGTTATTGGTGAAATGGGTTCTTTACTATTTGGATCATAAAATTGTGAAGCATATGCTCTTACAGCACCCATTTTTATATCGATAAATCCAGTAATATCTAAAACGAAATCTGGTTCAATATTTTTCCACTGTATATAATGATATACTTTTTTTGGACGCCAAGCCTCTTGCTCAATTCCATTTAATTGTGTTTCAATTTTTCTCAATCCTGATAAAAAACAAGCGTCAGAAACTAATTTGCTTCCTTTACCATGATCAATATGACGATCTTCAATTGCATTACATAAAACGATTTTCGGTTGGTATTTACGGATTATCTTAATAATTTCTAGTTGGTGCAGCTTATCATTCACAAAAAAACCATCAGCAAACCCTAAATTCTCCCTTACTTCTACTCCTAGTATTTTTGCAGAATCTACCGCTTCTTGATCTCTTATTTCAGCAGAACCTCGAGTACCTAATTCACCACGAGTTAAATCAATAATTCCAACTTTCTTTCCAATTGAAATTTCTTTAGCAATTGTTCCTCCACAACCCAATTCAACATCATCAGGATGTGCTCCAAATGCAAGAATGTCTAATTTCATATCCATATATTTATAGCAAAGATAATAAAATTTTAACCTTATAAAAATACATTAAAAACCAACAAATGGTGCGTTTTATCAAAC
Source organism: uncultured Flavobacteriaceae bacterium (assembly GCA_905479835.1). Lineage (GTDB taxonomy): Bacteria > Bacteroidota > Bacteroidia > Flavobacteriales > Flavobacteriaceae > Urechidicola. The sequence continues at coordinate 18,362 of CAJQNZ010000008.1, read as the reverse complement.
AAATGGTAAGTTTTCGCTTAAAAAGTTTGGATAATACAATATAAATTATATATATTTGTTAAAGAATTTAGTTTTGTTTAACCCTAATCCCCACAAAAATATGAAAACTAAAAACATACTTTCGTTGCTTTTTATAGCATTTGCATCTATTTCTTATGCATTTACTATTTCTGATTCAGAGAAAAATGTATTGATTGATTTATATGAATCAACAAATGGTGACCAATGGAATCAATCATGGGATTTAAACCAACCAATTGAAGAATGGTATGGAGTTACTGTTGAAGATGGGAAAATAATTGAATTGGATTTAAGTTTGAATAATCTAAATGGATCTTTACCTAATTCTATAGGGAGATTGTCAGATTTACAAAAATTAAACTTACATATGAATTCTATTGAAGGAGAAATTCCTAGTAGTATTGGTAAGATTACTAGTTTAAAAGTACTTAACATCTCTTTTAATAAAATTAATGGAGAAATTCCTGAAAGTATTTATAAAATGACTTCTCTTGAAAAAATAGTATTGTTTATGAATAGAATTGAAGGTGGAATAGCTGAAGAAATTGGTCAATTGACAAATTTAGAAGAACTTTCTTTATACAGCAATAACCTAAGCGGTACTATTCCTAGTAGTTTAGGGAAATTGAAGAAATTAAAAGTATTTCATATAAGTAGTAATCAATTTCAAGGTGAATTACCAACAGAAATAACAAATTTAACAGAACTAGAGATATTAAGTGTTTACGATAATAAAATGACAGGAAACGTTCCTATGGAAATTGCAAAACTCACCAAGCTTGAAGAATTATCTTTAGCCAACAATTCATTCAAAGGCATTATTCCAGTAGGTATTTCTAAACTAGAAAACTTAACAACTTTAATGTTAAATAACAATCAATTTGATACGAAAATTGATGTAGAGATAATTAACATGCCATCATTAATAGATTTTAAGTTCACCCCAACCCCAAATGCTTCAAAAGAGAATGCAATCGTATTCGATTAATTTTTTTTATAGCGAATGAAAAGCCACATGATAGTATCATGTGGCTTTTTTTTATGAATGTAATTTGTGTTATTCTTTAATCCAATCTACAATAGAAATATCATTAGGCAACATTTTTGGGCTGATAACTCTCACCAACTTTCCATCTGAACCTATCAGATACTTTTGAAAATTCCAACTTACTTCAGAATCTTCAAGACCATTTCTACTCTCTTGTGTTAAAAATTGGTACAACTCGTGCATATCACTTCCTTTTACAGAAATTTTACTCATCATGGGAAATGTAACTCCAAAATTTTCTTTACAGAATGAAGCGATTTCAATAGCAGTACCTGGCTCTTGCTGACCAAAATTATTGGCAGGAAAACCTATTATCTCAAAATTTTCACCTCCGTAAAGTTCATATATTTCCTGCAATTGCTTGTATTGAGGAGTCAGCCCACATTCTGAGGCTGTATTTACAATCAATACTTTTTTACCCTTTACAGATTCAAAATTAAATTCATTTCCTGTTAAATCTTTAACTTTAAATTGATAAATGTTTTCTACTACTTTCATATTAGTTTCTGATTTGCTATTTAGAATTTTTATTTGCTCTTTCTTATTTTCTGTCTTACAGTTTACCATAGACAATACAAGAAACATTAAGATACTTATTTTCTTCATATTTTTATATTTGTTTATTTTTTTTCAAATTTACAAAAAACATAAATCACCAAGCATACTTATTAATATTGATTATCTTCGCTACATGATTAAAGTCACAATTCTTGGAAATGGAAATCTTGCAACACATTTAACACGTGTGTTTCTGAAAAAAAAGAAGATTGATTTAGTTCAAGTGTACAGTCGTAATCTTGAAAAAATAGAGTATTTGTCAAAAAAAGTCAGTATTACTAATGAATTACTTACTTTAAAAGATGCTGATATATATATTATTGCAATCTCTGATAATTCAATTTCGGAATTCTCAAGTCAACTCAATTTAAAAGATAAACTAGTTGTTCATACTTCTGGTAGCATTCCCATGAATGTATTAAAAGGGAATTTCAGTCAAGGAGTTTTCTATCCTTTACAAACCTTTACCAAAGGAAAAAAAATAAAATTCAAATCTATTCCTATATGTATAGAGGCCACTAATAAAAAACACCTAAATTTATTAGAAAAACTGGCGAGAGAGATTTCTTATGATGTAAGACCTATAACTTCTGATGAGCGTGAGAAGTTACATATAGCTGCAGTATTTGTAAATAATTTTGTCAATCACATGTATCATATAGCAAATAATATCTGTCACGAAAATACACTTCCATTTGATATTTTATTTCCATTAATTAAAGAGACTGCTAGGAAAATTGAAAGCATTTCCCCAATAAATGCCCAAACAGGTCCAGCCAAAAGAAACGATTCTAAAACAATTGAAAAACATCTAGATCAGTTAAATTCAGATCAAAAAGAAATTTATAAAACAATTACCAATTCAATTACCAATTCATTTACAACAACATAAAATGGAAAAAAGTTATAAAGAAATCATGCCACAGATTACAACATTTATATTTGATGTAGATGGAGTTCTAACAAACGGAATTGTTACTGTTTTCCCAAATGGAGAACTTATCCGTCAAATGAATATTAAAGATGGATATGCTCTTAAAACAGCTGTAGATAGTGGTTACAAAGTTTGTATTATTTCTGGAGGAACAAATGAAAATGTACGTACAAGATTGGAAAAACTTGGATTGAAAGACATCTATCTTGGCGCTCATAATAAACTAGAACAATTTCAAGAAATTGTAAAAAAATATGATCTTAATTCAGAAAATATTCTATATATGGGAGATGATATTCCTGATTATCCAGTGATGGAAAAAGTAGGACTTCCTTGCTGTCCAAAAGATGCAGCTCCTGAAATTCAAAATGTTTCAATATATATATCTCAAAAAAATGGTGGTAAAGGCTGTGCTCGTGATGTAATTGAACAAGTACTTAAAGTACAAGGGAAATGGAATGGAAAATTTAATGCGAAGTATGATTAAAACAAGTATCATAAATAGTTCTATTGAAGATATAGACTTCATATTTTCATTATATAAAATCGCTACAGAATATCAAAAAAAAAGATTCCCTGAAAATATATGGCCTGTATTTCAGAGAAGCCTTGTTGAAACTGAAATCAATGAAAATAGGCAATGGAAATTATTGATAGATAATGAGATTGCGTGTGTATGGGCAATCACTTTTAGTGATCCTGAAATATGGGAAGAAAAAAACATTGAACCAGCAATTTACATTCATAGAATAGCCACCAATCCAAAATTCAGAGGACATAAACTTGTATTGAAAATTGTTGAATGGTCACGTAAATATGCTATTTCACATGAAAAATCATTTGTAAGGATGGACACTTGTGGTAATAATATCGCTTTAATAAATCACTATGAAAATTGTGGTTTTGACTTTCTAGGAATTAATAAAATTGCTAATTCTGAAGGACTTCCTAGTCATTATCACAATGCTGATGTATGCCTATTTGAAATGAAACTTTAGTTCTTTTTCTTCAACATTGGAACAAAACGAAAATCACCAAATTCTTGTTTTTCAAATTCTTTTTCTCCTTTTCTTATAAATAAAGTCATAATCTGAGTTTCTTCTCCTACCGGAATCACAAGCCTTCCTCCTATTTTCAGTTGGCTTAATAAAGGTTTCGGGACAAACGGTGCTCCTGCAGTTACTATAATTCCGTCAAATGGAGCATGCTCTTCAAGACCTATATATCCATCACCAAAAATCATTTTTTTAGGTTGGTATCCCAACTTTGGTAAAAAGAGTTTGGTTTTACGATACAGTTCTTGTTGTCTTTCTATAGAATATACTTTAACATTCATTTCAAGTAATACAGCAGTCTGATAACCAGAACCTGTTCCTATTTCTAGAACTTTAGCATTGGGTTTTAATTTCAATAATTCAGACTGAAAAGCAACTGTATAAGGTTGAGAAATTGTCTGATTTGCCGCAATTGGAAACGCCTTATCTTGATACGCAAAGTCTCCAAAACTTGAGTCCATAAATAAATGTCTTGGAATTTTCTGAATGGCAGATAGCACAACACTATCGGTAATTCCTTTTTCTATAAGAACTGTAACCAATCTATTTCTTAATCCTTGATGTTTAGAAGTATCCTTCAATTGAATATAAAAAATTTGAAAGGCTAAAAATAGTAATTAATCAACAAAAGATTATTATTTTTGAAAAAACTTAAATTATGCTCAAAGTCGGAGTTTTAGGTGCTGGACATCTAGGAAAAATACATTTAAAATTATTAAATCAATCTTCTAAATATGAACTTGTAGGGTTTTATGATCCTAGTAAAGAAAATGCGGAACAAGTTGCCAAAGAATTTGGTTATAAATTATTCAATTCAATTACAGAATTAATAGAAGCAGTAGAGGTGATAGACATCGTAACTCCTACTCTTTCTCATTTTGATTGCGCTAAAGAGGCTATTCTGGGAGGTAAACATATTTTTATTGAAAAACCTATAACAAATACTCTAGAAGAAGCAGAAGCAATTCGTGTACTTGCTAGTCAGAATCATGTGAAAGGACAAGTAGGTCATGTAGAACGTTTTAATCCAGCTTTTAAAGCAGTTAAAGATTTAATTTACAATCCAATGTTTATAGAATGTCACAGACTAGCAGAATTTAATCCTAGAGGTACTGACGTACCTGTAGTTCTAGACTTAATGATACATGATATTGACGTCATATTGAGTGTTGTAAATTCTAAGATTAAAGATATTAAATCAAGTGGAATTTCTGTCATTTCAGAAACTCCTGACATTGCAAATGCAAGAATAGAATTTGAAAATGGTTGCATTGCCAATCTTACAGCCAGCAGAATATCCTTAAAAAATATGCGTAAATCTCGTTTTTTTCAAAAAGATGCTTATATATCAGTTGATTTTTTAGATAAGAAAAGTGAAGTAGTAAAAATGAAAGATGTTCCAGAAAATCCAGACGAATTTGCAATGATTTTGCAAAATGCCGAAGGTGTTAAAAAGCAAATCTATTTTGAAAATCCAAAAGTAGAACCAAACAATGCTATTCTTGACGAATTAGAAACATTTGCAGAGGCAATTGAAAATAATACAACTCCGATAGTTACTTTAACTGATGGTACAAAAGCTTTAAGAGTAGCACAACAAATTATTGATAATTTTTAATAAAAAATAGTTAAAACTGATTGTAAACTAAAGATAGAAAAATAATAAAATATGTCTTCGACTACACTCAGAAACAAAAAAATAAGAACATGAAAAACATTGCAGTAATTGGAGCTGGAACTATGGGTAATGGCATTGCACATACCTTCGCTCAAAGTGGATTTAAAGTTCAACTTATAGATATTTCAGAAAAATCATTAGCAAAAGCAATTATAACAATTACCAAAAACTTGGATAGAATGGTTGTTAAAGAAAAGATTTCTGAGACTGATAAAAAAAATACATTAGCCAATATCACAACTTATACGAACCTTAAAGAAGGTGTGAAATATGCAAGTCTTGTAGTAGAAGCTGCTACTGAAAATGTAGACTTGAAATTAAAAATATTTAAAGAATTGGACGATGTATGTCCAGAAGATACTATTCTCGCTACTAATACCTCATCAATTTCTATCACTCAGATAGCTGCTACTACCAATAGAGCTGATCAAGTAATCGGAATGCATTTCATGAATCCAGTTCCTGTTATGAAATTGGTAGAGATTATAAGAGGTTACAATACTTCAGATGAAGTGACCTCATTGATTATGAATATGTCTCAAAAACTTGGTAAAATTCCTGTTGAAGTAAATGATTATCCAGGATTTGTAGCCAATCGTATCTTAATGCCTATGATCAATGAATCTATTGAAACTCTTTATAACGGTGTTGCTGGTGTTTCTGAAATTGATACCGTAATGAAACTAGGAATGGCTCATCCTATGGGACCTTTGCAATTGGCTGATTTTATTGGACTCGATGTTTGTTTATCTATACTCAATGTAATGTATGATGGTTTTAAAAACCCAAAATATGCGCCATGTCCATTATTAGTCAATATGGTTCGTGCTGGAAAATTAGGTGTTAAATCTGGTGAAGGTTTCTATGATTATTCAGAAAATAGAAAAGCAGAAAAAGTAGCAAAACAGTTTTCGTAAGAAAATCTTAAAGAAGATTTGTCAATTCGAGTGAATTTTATGAATGAAAAAGTAAAATTAGTATCGAGAATTAAATCTTCTATTTTCAAAAATAGTTCTCGATACAATTTTCTACAGAAAATCACTGGAACTGACATTTTGAGACTATTTAATTAAAATGTTCCAACATCAATTATAAAATCAAAAATGCCCAAATGAAATCATTTGGGCATTTTACTTGGATAAAAAATAGAAATTACTAACTAAATACTACTCATTTTCACCCTCTTTTTTTGATGTTTTATTCCATATCTTCAATTCATCATCTGAAGTAATTCCTGATAAAACTTCAACATTTATACCATCAGAAATACCAAGTTCTATATCTCTTTTTTCAAATTCTTGATCTCCAGTTTTTACTTCTACATAAGGCTTTTCAGTTTTCTTGTCAAACTGTAATAATGATTCTTTTATAGACAATACACTGTCTTTCTTTTCCAATACGATTTCAGCATTGGCACTGTAACCAGCCCTAACAAAAAATTCATCATCCAAGGTTACATCCGCTTTAATTTTAAACTGTACAGCTCCGTTTTGTTCTGTTCCTTTTGGCGCAATAAAAGTTAACTTGGCTGGGAATTTTTTCTTATCAATAGCACCTAGAGACACTTCTATCTCTCTTCCTTCAGTTAACTTACCTACTTCTGCTTCATCTACTTGTCCTTCAAAAATCATTTTACTCATATCTGCAATAGAAGCAATTGTCGTACCTTCATTGAAGTTATTACTTTGAATAACTTGATAGCCCTCTTTAACAGGGATCTCTAAAATCATTCCTGAGGTAGTTGCTCTAATATTGGTATTTGCTGAACCTCCAGATCCTGTGGATCCTTTTTTAATTATTTGATAATTATTTTGAGCATTTGTTAAATTTTGCTTTGCTTGATTGTAAGCCAATTCTGCATTTTCAAATTCTTGACGTGCAATTACTCCTTTTTCAAATAATACTTTATTTCTGTCATAACTTATTTTTGAGTTGCTTACATTGAGTTCCAGGTTACTTACATTACCTCTTGCACTTATTAAGTTTTGCTCATTAGGAACAACTCTTACGGTTGCTATTAAATCTCCTTTTTTAACTTGCTGACCCTCTTCTAGATATATCTTGTCTATAATTCCAGAAATTTGTGGCTTTATTTCAACTTCTTCCAATGGTGTAACTTTTCCTGTTGCCACAGTTTTTGTGACAATTGTTTCTTTAAAAGCAGTCTCTGTTTCATAGTCAATTGTTGACTTTTGATTTTTCTTTCCAAACCATATCAATACAGCAATCAATGCTAAAGCAATTCCTCCAAATATTAAAATTTTCTTCATTTTTTCTTTTTTTTATTCAAGTTGGTTATTATGTATACTTTTATTTTATTCTTCTCTTAATGCTTCAATAGGTCTTATACTTACAGCTGTTTGCGCAGGAATCATACCTATCAACGTTCCAAATACAATTAATGCTGCAGTAGCAATTAATACTACAGGAATGTCTACTGTAGGATTATTCAATACTGCTTCTGGTCCACTTCCTATAGTTGCATCAATAAGCATCAACACAAGACCTCCGAAAATGATACCTAAAGCTCCAGCAATAGTAGTCAAGAATACAGATTCCAAAATAATTTGACGCTTAATTTCCCAAGGTTTTGCTCCTAATGCTCGTCTTATCCCAATTTCTTTGGTACGTTCCTTGACCGTAATTAATAATATATTTCCAATCGCAAAAACACCTGCAATTAATGTGGCAATTCCTACAAACCATGTTAAAAATTGCATTCCTAGTAAGAATCCCATAAACTTCCCAAAAGCCTCACCAAGATTAAAACTTCCAAAGGCACGTTCATCTTGAGGGTGTACTTTATGTAAATTTCGCAATAATAATTTTACATCTGCTTCAATCTGTTTAATATCATATTCAGGCTTACCAGTTATCATAAACCATCCTACAGAATTACCTCTATTATATACTTGTTGAAAAGTTGTAAAAGGTATATGAATTCCTCCTTGAGGTCCACCAGTTCCTACTTGACCATTTTTAAACATTCCTACAATTTGATAATTGATGCTATTAAGTTTTATATATGTACCTATTGGATATTCATCTTTATCAAATAATTGTTTATAGATTTCTTCATCTATCACACAGATTTTTCTTCTTTCCTTTATATCATTATCATTAATAAAACGACCATACACTAAATTCTTTTTTTGTACTTTATCCAATGTAGGATAATCACCAAAGATTCCAAAATTTCCTGTTTTGAAATTATGGATAGCCAATGCACTACCTTGATGCCTTGGCACTACAAACTCTAAACCTTTTATCTCTCTATTTATGGCGTCTAAATCCGACATTTTCAAGGTAATACCTTTCCCTTCTTGAAACCCTTTAAATGGCTTACTTGTAGATTGTGCCCAAACAAAAACACTGTTGGTTGCAAAATCTCCAAACATTTTATTAAAATTATTTTCTACACCTCTTGCAGCTCCTAATAAAACAACCAATAAAAATATTCCCCACATCACACCTATAATAGTAATCCCTGTCCGTAATTTATTTTTACGAATGCTACTATATATTTCCTGCCAAGTGTCTTTATCAAATAAAAATTTCATGTTCTTTTATTTATCGTTAAGTGCATCAATTGGTTTTATTCTCGCAGCTCTTTTTGCAGGTAAATATCCTGCAATAGTTCCTGCAATAATAAGTGTGATAGTTGCTCCTACAACCACATAAGTTTCCACACTTGGATTTAAAATAAAATATTCTTCTAAAGTCGGACCTATAAATTTCAATATAGATGTTCCCAATAATAATCCAGCATAACCTGAAATTGCAGTTACAAATACAGATTCAAGCATGATCATTCCAACTATTGAACTTGGAGTCGCTCCCAATGCTTTTCGAATTCCTAGTTCTTTGGTTCGTTCTTTCACAATATATACCATGATATTACTGATTCCTATAATCCCAGCAATGAGTGTTCCAATACCTATAAAAAGAATAATAACCGTAAGGACACCCATAAATTGTTGCACATTTTTAGTTCCTTCAGCATAATTTTGAACACGAATTGCTCCTTGATCTCTTGGGTCGACATTGTGTTTTTCCTTCAACAATTTAGTAAGTAACTTAGTAAATACTAATGATTGATCTACTGTTAACTTTGGGTTATATGTCAATCCAAATCGATCCAATTCATCATTATCTCTATACATTCCCTGAGCAGTAGAAAATGGTGTATAAATAAAACGCTCATCACCATCGCCTCCTGGATCACTGAATACTCCTATAACTCTATAGGAAACTCCGTCTAAATTAATATTCTTATCTAACGCACTAAAATCGCCAAATAAATCTTTTTCAACCAATCTTCCTATGGCAAGGACTTTCGCTTTTTTTTCTAAATCTAAATAACTTAAAAATCTACCTTGCTCTATAACCGCTGATTCAAGTGGTTGATAATCTGGATACACTCCACGCACTTGATACCTATTTTGTTCCCCTTTATAAACTGCCAAGACATTAAAACGCTCAACATTTGGGCTGAAAAATTGAATTTCGTCTTCAAATTCTTCATTGATAAATCTTGAGTCATCATTTCTAAATTGTATTTTTCTACCACTCTGAAGACCTTTATAAGGCTTGGTAGTATTTCCAGATCTAATGTAGACTGAGTTTTGGGAATCACCTGCAAATTGCTTAGCAAAAGTATTTTTAAGACCATTACCAATACCAAATAATAGTGTAAATAACAATATTGCAAATGCAATTGTAAAACCAGAAAGAGCTGTTCTTAGTTTGTTCTTACTCAGTGCCTGAAAAATTTCTTGCCAACGATCTAAATCAAACATACTTTCCTTTTAATTTTCCAGTTGCAGTTATTTCGTCACTAATAATAACACCATCTTTCAATCGCACTATTCTATCTGTCTGTTCTGCAACTTCTTCTTCGTGTGTAATTACAAATACAGTCATTCCTTCATCATTAATATCTTTCAACAAGTCCATAACGTTATCTGTTGTTGTAGAGTCTAAAGCACCTGTAGGCTCATCTGCAAGTACAACTTTTGGATTTGCAACCAAAGCTCTTGCAATGGCAACACGTTGTTTCTGACCACCAGAAAGTTCATTTGGTAAATGTTTTGCCCAATCTTTTAATCCTACTTTATCAAGATAACTCAATGCTGTTTCCTGGCGTTCTTTTCTTCCAATTCCCTTATAATATAAAGGCAAAGCAACATTTTCAAGTGCTGTTTTATATCCTATCAAATTAAATGATTGAAAGACAAATCCCAAAAATTTATTTCGTAAAATTGCTGCTTTTTTTTCGTCTAATTTTTCAATTTTTTGACCATTAAGAATATATTCACCCTCATCATGTGTGTCTAAAAGACCAACAATATTTAATAAAGTAGATTTTCCTGAACCGGAAGAACCCATAATGGATACAAATTCACCTTCATTAATTTTTAAATCTAGTCCTTTAAGTACATGCAAAGAATCTTTTTTTCCTATAGGATAAGATTTGTGAAGTTTTTTAAATTCTATCATTTGGTTTGTTAGTTTAGTACGAAATTAATAATATGCTTTTTAACAATTATTAAGATTATGTTAAAAGACGAATCGAATCCAATTGCGTAACTTTACAGTGTGAAAAAAAATAGTCCACAACATTTATTACTTTTTGATGGAGTCTGCAACTTATGTAATACTTCTGTTCAATATGTTATTAAACACGACACAAAACAAAAATTCAAATTCGCTTCTTTACAATCAGACGCTGCTAAAGAAATTTTGTTACAGTATAAAGTGAAAAATTCTAATTTAGATTCAATTATTTTAATTCATAAAGAACAATTATTTGACAAATCTTCAGCAATACTTATACTTCTGAAGATTCTAGGAGGTTTTCATTCAATTCTTTATATTTTTATTATAATTCCAAAATCAATCAGAGATGCTGTATATAATTATATTGCAAAAAACAGGTATAAATGGTATGGTAAAATGGACTCATGCATGATTCCTAGTGCCAATCTTAAAAATAGATTTTTATAATGAATACAATTCGCTGCGTAATTTTTGACATGGATGGAGTGATCATAAATACGGAACCTCTACATAAAAAAGCATACTATAAAACATTTGAATATTTAAACCTTTCTGTTACTGAAGAATTATACCATTCTTTTACTGGTTCTTCCACAATTAATATCATGCAGAAATTGGTTTCACATTATAATTTAAGTGAAGATCCTGCAGAACTAGTACTCATAAAAAGAGCTTTTTTTAACGATTTATTTAAAAACGATCCAGATCTGCAATTAATAGAAGGTGTTGAAGAGATTATCAAGTATTTTTTTACTCATAAATTAACTTTGGTACTTGCATCATCAGCTTCTCATAGCACAATTAATAAAGTATTTGAAAGGTTCAATCTGGATCAATATTTTATTGGGAAATTAAGTGGTGCTGATTTAAAAAAATCAAAACCTCATCCAGAAATTTTCGAAAACGCTGCTATTTTAGCTAAAATTCCTAAAGAGAACTGCATCGTCATAGAAGATTCTGATAATGGCGTTCTAGCAGCTAATAGGGCTCAAATCTATTGTGTAGGTTATCGGAGTGAACATTCCTTACTACAATCATTAGCAACCGCTGATATGGTTATTGGTTCATTTGAAGAATTGAAAAAACTTCCGATATAAATAGAAACTAATTATTTTAAATTTTCCAATATAAAAGCAATCATTGGATTTTTATTATTGTTTTCAGCATAAGAATCCGTAATGTATTTGGAAGAAACTGCATAACCATTGGCAACTAAATAGTCTATGGTCTCTTTATATTCTAACGTAACTTTTCCAGTCAATAATGGAGCTAAATCTCCACCTTTTTTATGGTAGTTGTATATTTTTTTTAATCCAGTTAAATAGACGTAATCCTTCGTAAAACCTCCGCCTCGATGCACTCTTACAGAAACAGAAAACGCATCATCTTTATTCATTCCATAATTATTCAACATTCTGAATGTTTGTTGAAAATTATACCCTTTGGCTAAAGAATCTACTGCTAAAACTCGATATGCGATTCTTTTTAATCTTTTTAAAGTAAGACTATTCGACATGAATTCCGAATACACGGCAAGACCTTCTTGGGTTTCTGTATTATTAGGAAAACCATGAGAGAAAATTTTTAATGGATTTCGCAATCCATTCATCGTGGTTACCATGTGAACACCTATCTCATGATTGGTCAAAATATCAATATCCGATTGAGAAAAAGTATGTGTAGAATTTAAAACCAAGGTCTGAACATTATTTAAAACCATTGCTATAGCTGATAATTTATCAGAATGCTTTATCGAATAAGTGAAATCATAACGTTTGGAATATTCTCTAAACTTTGCTTCTGTATCTTCTACAGAAAATTTAGGCATAAATTTTTCTTGCTTTAAATCTTCATCCTCAAAATGTAATATGAATTTAGCATTTTCTACATCTACTTCTTTGGGAGTTCCAAAACACCGCAAACTATTGTAATAAAATTTATTCCCTTCCGATATTGTGTCTATGCATTCAATTAATCCTGAATATTCATAAATTATATCTTCATAAAATTCTTGCAGTGTTTCATCTTCTATATCTTTAATGTTTATAGAAAATAATTCGCGTTGCAATTCGAATGAATCAAAAGGTAATTTTGGGTATTTAAAATTGGGTTCAATAATGAATTTAGAATTAAAAAAACGTGCTTTTTCCTCACTTATATTAATAGGATTTATATAATCAAGCAGTTCAATTTTTTTGACCAAAAAATCAATACGGTTGTCTATATCCTTTAACACTTTATCAGTCGTTATCTTCATAAATCTCTTCTATGTCTTGCGTAAAAATCAGTCGCGTGTTTTAATAATCGGGTTTTTAATTCTTCTTCGATTGTATATACAACTTCAGGAAATAAAATCTGCTTGTATTCATCACAATAAATTTTCTTTACTTCGGTAGCCAAAACTAATGTATTTGTAAAATTTGACGTAATATATTTTAAGAAATACCCATTTCCTTTGAAAGTATCATTAATTAAAGAACTACTTACAATTCCATTTGGCAACACCATTTCTGAGAGTGTATTCCTCCATAATTCTACTTCATCTCCAAACCTTAAAATATCAACATTCATTGCTCCAATATTAATTGTAGGAACTTCTCTATCCCATCGCTTCCAATTATAAGAATGCATATCATAAACTACTGCAACAGTGAATTTTTCTTCTATTTTATCAACCAATGCATGTACAACTTTATAAAAATTCTCATGCTTATCAAGACTATGTTGTTTTTCTTTTTCTGAAATAGGGCTTTTCCACAATTGTTTTCCCCATGCATCTGAATAAATTGCAGTTTCTGGAGCACGATTTAAATCGTATTCGAAACGTGAATCACAACCAGCAATTACTATCGGAAAAGTCTTAACCATTTCTTTAGTAGCAGGATCTTCTTCAAACCATCTATCATATTCTGAATGCAAACAATTTTCCCAAAGTGATTTTCTAAACTGATGCCCATCATGAACTGCTGCACAGATATGAGGTACATATTCCTCAATCTTAAGTGTAAAGGAATAATCTTCAGAAACCGCTTCAAATATCTCTTCAGATTGAATTTTTTTTATAATCTCATCGATTGATAATTTTAATATCATCTATAAGATTATTTTAATATTTTCTTTAGATACATCATCATATTCTTCTCAATTGAATCAAATGTACCATCAGAATAAAAAACGCTTTTTATATCATTTAATAAATTTTCGATATCATCTTGAGTATACTGATGAAATTTAAGATTTGATTGGATTTTCTCAATACATTGATAATCATTATCATGTTTTATTTCCAATTTAATTTTTTCAAAAACTTCATCGTCTACCTTAGAAAGAATAAATCTTTTTTCTTCTTCTGTTTCAATAAAATTTGCTTGTGCAGCATATAATAATATATATGCTTGCAATTCATTTTTTGTCCAATATGAGTTCATTATTGTTGTTTTAAGTGCATTTTAATTTTCAATAGGCAATTCATGTAAACTTCCCCATTCTGTCCATGAACCATCATAAACAGAACTGTTTTTAAATCCTGAAACTTCAGCACCAAGTGCCAATATACATGCTGTAATTCCTGATCCACATGAGAAAACAACAGAATCTTCTTTCTGAAGTTTCTCTTTAAAAACATGCTGTAAATCCTTATTTGATTTTAATCTTCCATTACTCAACAGGTCATTGTAATGAACATTCAATGAAGTTGGAATATGTCCACATCTGAGTCCTTCTCTTGGCTCAGATTTAGTTCCATGAAAACGATCTTCGGAACGTGCATCAATGATTGTTTTATTGTTATTTGAAATGATATTCAAAATATCGTTTTTATTCGTAAAATAGTTCCTGTTATAATCTGCTATAAAATCTCCTCTTTCGCCCTTAAATTCTGATTCAATTTCAGTAGGAAAACACTTAGAAATCCATTCTGGAAATCCTCCGTCCAATACTGCAATATTATGATGTCCCATCGATTTAAACATCCACCATATTCTTGGGCTTGTATAAATACCTATCGTATCATATACTACTATTGCCGTATCTTTTTTAATCCCAATTAATTGCGCTTGCTCTTGAAAATCTTCTACGGACAACATTGTATTAGGAAATAATGAAGTTGTATCAGAAAAAGTGTTTTTTATGTCAATAAAACGCGCATTGGGAATACTCTTATTTGATTTTTCAAACTCGTTTTTTTCCCAAGTTACATTTTTCATTGTTCCATCTAGAATCACCAAGTTCGGTTGGTTCATATTTTCCAATAACCAATCCACAGAAACAACAGGTGTGTTTATTTTAAGCATCTTCCACGGTTTTTCGAAGTCTGAATCTTCTATCAAATGCTTGCATCTTATCCATAACCTTACTTTCAACAAAATCGATCACTTTTACTTGGAGTTTGGTTTTATAAACTTTATTTATATAGGTAATTCCTCCAGGACTCATTACATTTACTTCAACAAGTTTCCCTCCTATTACATCAATTCCTACAAAAAACAATCCGTCGTTTACCAATTTTGGACCTATCTGCTTGCACAATGCTTTTTCCTCTTTGGTCAAGGAATGTTTCTGAATTGAACCTCCAGCTGAAACATTGGATCGGTGATCATCAGTTCCTGGAACTCGTTTCATAGCACCAATAGGTTCACCATTCAATAATAATATTCTCACATCACCTTTATCTGCACCTTCAATATAATCTTGTAGGATTACATAATTAGACGTTCCATCACCACTACTATTAATATAAAAATCTAACAAGGAATTGATACTAGACATCGCAGATTTTTCTATCAAAATAACCCCTGAACCACCAAAACCGTTCAGAGGTTTCAATATCATTTTATCGGCCTTTGAATCTTTTATTTGCTGAACTAAATAATTTTTATTTTTAGAAACATGAGTTGTTGGAATGATATTGCTATGGGAATCTCCAAATGCTGCTGTATATAACTTATTGTTTGCCTCACGCATTCCTTGTAGTGAATTCATAATAAAAACATCATCTTTTACTGAATCAAGAAAATTCAACATTAAAGGGTCCAAAGGTGGATTTGCCCTAAAAAACAACACGTCAAATCCAGCCAAAGGCAACATTTCTTCTCTCAATAAGGCTTTAGAATGAAAAGACTTTAATGAAGAAGGTACTTTTTCCATCCTAGAAATTACAGTACAGAAAGCGTTGGTCACACTATTTCTTATCGTTAAATTGGCTGGAGTGCATAGAGCAACTCCATGTCCTCTTTTTACACATTCATGAATTAAAGCAAGGCTAGTGTCATTTTCTGGCACCATTTCTTCCCAAGGATACATTAAAAAACAAATATTCATAGTACTAGGTTTAATTAATTCTGAGATATTAATTGTACTTCAAATCTAAAATATATTAATGATTATTTTCCTTCAAATAAATATTATTTTTTTTTCAAGTATTAAATTTTTAAAATTAAATGTGACTTATATTGTATATATTGTGTCATATAAATGTTAACTCAACAACATAATTAATTAAAACAAAGAAAAAATGAGCGGAATTTTAGATTTATTAAACAGTCCTATTGGAAAAACACTTATCAGTGGAGCAAGCAAACAATTTGGTCAAGACGAAAGTAAGACTTCATCTGCATTAAGTGCAGCATTACCTTTAATACTAGGAGCGATGAAGAATAATGCATCAACTCCTGATGGAGCTGCAGGATTATTAAAAGCCCTTGGAAATGATAAACATAGTGGTGGAATTTTAGACAACTTAGGAAGTGTCCTTGGAGGTGGTGGAGTTGATAATGACGTTCTTCAAGATGGTGCTGGAATTTTAGGACACGTTTTTGGTGGTAAAGAACAAAATGTAGCTCAAGCAGTAAGTAAATCTAGTGGAATTGATCTGGGAAGTGCAATGAATATTTTAAAAGTTGCTGGACCACTTGTTATGGGTGCTTTAGGTAAAGAAACTCGCCAGCAAGGTGTAAATAATCAAAGTGGAATCGGAGATTTATTGGGCGGAATGCTTGGTGGAGCTTCAACGGATCAACAAAGTATTGTTAATCGTTTATTGGATGCAGATGGAGACGGAAGTATTATCGACGATGTAGCTGGAATGATATTAGGTGGAGAAAAGAAAAAGAGTGGCTTAGGAGGTCTTCTAGGAGGACTTTTTGGTAAGAGATAATTTTATTAAAGATAGATGATAAAAAAGACTGAACAATGTTCAGTCTTTTTTTATTGGAAATTGTATTTTTGCTACTTTATTAAAATTATGGCAAACTTGAAGGAACGTTGGGGAATTACATCAAATTGGCAAATACTAATCATACTATTTGTATTTAGTATCACAGGCTCTTCTTCATTGTTTGTTGCCAAACCAATTATAAAATTTTTAGGCATAACAAAAGAAAATTTCAATATTGTGATTTATTGGATTCTCTACATAATAATTAGTTTTGTTTTTTACCAAATTTTACTTGTTTTCTTTGGTTGGGTTTTCGGTCAATTCAAGTTCTTCTGGAACATGGAAAAAAAAATGCTCAAACGTATGGGTTTAAGCATTTTTATAAAAGAATAATTTCTTTATTAGAGATCAATAATCGTTTCCTTTTTATTTTTATCTAATACATAGGTATACAACCACATAATGGTAAACGTAGGAATAATGTCTAGAAATGGCATTGCTTCTTCTACGAATGTTATCGCTGCAGCAATCTTTCCTTTTCTACCTTTGTACATTTTTGTCATTAAATAGGCTGAAAGTGGTGCCCACACAATATCTATTAACGGAAACACGAAGGATAGGTACCCTATTGCATCAAGTCCGATCCCAATTCCTAATTTCTTATATTTATTTTCAATCATTCACTATTTTATTTATATAAAATATATAGCAAATAAAATGCCAGTTATTTTTTTTTGAGTTTGTCTTTATACTCTTTTTGAAGTTTTTCCAATTTTGGATTGATAACAACTTGACAATATCCTTGCGATTTATTATTAATATAATAATCCTGATGGTATTTCTCAGCAACATAAAACACGTCAAATTCTGTAACTTCTGTCACAATCTTATCCGAAAAAACCGCTGCTTTATCCAGTTCGTTTATCATTTTATTGGCCTCCACTTTCTGTGTTTCGTTATGATAAAAAATAGCAGAACGGTATTGCGTTCCACAATCTGCACCTTGGCGATTTAATGTTGTCGGATTGTGTGTGTTGAAAAATATATCAAGTAGTGTTACAAAATCAATTTTTTCTGGTTCATAAGCAATATGAATCACCTCAGCATGTCCAGTTCTTCCGGAAGCAATTTCACGATATGCAGGATTCTTAATGTGCCCTCCTGAATATCCAGATTCTACTTTTATAACCCCTTCAAGTTGGTCAAAAATTGCTTCTGTACACCAGAAACATCCTCCACCAAAAGTTGCGTATTCAATATTTTCATTGTTCATTTCTACTTCTTTCTTTTTAGATATTTTTTTCTGGAGTTGCATTGAGCAAGAGAATAAAAAATCCTTATTACTGATATTTTAT